>NZ_VPDK01000025.1:0-42645 GCF_013417725.1 Acinetobacter sp. YH12233 | reverse complement strand
TACTTCATGTACAACCATCATTTTAAAGGCGAAGCTATAATCACGTTGTGTGCGTTTAACTCGTTGTTCTTGTGCATGTTCCATAAAATAAGTCTCTTAAGGTGTAAACTTATTTCAGGACGGGACATTGTTTAATATAAAAAAAGCTTAGATAAATCTAAGCTTTTTTCCTTAAAAATCAAATTATTCGCCAGAAAGTGAACATTCAAAGTTGGCTTTATCGACAGAGCAACGCGCACGTTTCAGTACCGACATCATGCTGGCATCATAGATTCCACGCTTGGTCATATCCATACGCCCTTCACGTAATAACTTCTGGTACTTGGTTTTATCTTCTGCACTCAGATTCAGCTTATATTTCGCTGGAATACCAGCTTCCAGACGATTAATCATCGCCATGCTCTTAGGCAGGTTTTTAATGAACCAGTCACGAGACTTCTGACCAAAACCAGCCGGGAATTTTTCCGGACGAATCACAAAGTCAGAGGTAACATGCAGTACCGGGAAGTTAAACATCGCACCACTATTGCCCAAACCTTTATAGATTTCGAGTGGCTTGTACGCATACGCCGGTGCGCCCACCATATCGACCTGACCATTATTAAACTTGGCCACGAAGTTGGATACATCAGACACTACAGCCTGAGCACCTACACGTTGAACCATGATTTTTTGCGCATCATCATAGCCAAGAACGGCGAACTTCTTGCCTGCCGCTTTTTCAATGGAGTTGATATTTTTGTCACGCACAAAGATAAAAGCTGAACCTAGTGGCGCAATCCCAGCCACCTCATATTTTTTACCACCCATGGTCGTGACCATTTTAGCCGCATTACGCTTATCCAAAGCGAAGCTAATCGCACGCTGTGCAATGGCATTACTTGGAGCACCACCTAAGGCATCGATTGAACCGGCAAACTTGTTGTATTGACGGGCACGCATGGCGGTCATGAATACACCATCACATTTGCCAGCCTTAAAGTCATTGTCAGCGACGGCTTCATCCTGACGGGCGATCAGATTAATATCTGCGCCCCAGCCTTTTGCTGCCAGCGCCCATTCCTGAGCCATCTGGAAAGACTCGCCAGATTTACCAAGTAGGTCAAACACACAGATATCGACCTTTTCTGCATGTGCCACACCTGCAAAACCAAATGCAGAAAATGCAGCCAATGATAAGAGTGTTTTTTTCATTTTAGTTATCCTTTGAAATCTTGTTGTTAGCTGAGTGTCCGTACACGCGTCAAATATTAAGCAAATTTATTTCAAAAAAATAGAGCATTTACTCCAGATAAAAGCCGTTTTTTGGCCTATAAAGATAAATGAGCTTTATCCGATTTCCTTTATTCGATTTTTTTATAAATATATCAGTATCTTAATATTTTAGCTTAGCTACTTTGAATTACATTTCCTTCGATGTAGTTACAAAGATATACATGATTTTAAAACTATTCACCACTAATTGAGCACTCAAAATTGGTTCTTTCCACAGTACAGCGTGCCCGTTTTAATACCGTCATCATGCCAGCATCATAGATGCCCTGTTTGGTTAAATCCATACGCCCTTCACGCAGAATTTTCTGATAACTGACCTGTTCCTCACGGCTCAGGTTCAGAACATATTTACGCGGGATTTCTGCTTCCATCCGTTTTACCATCGCGAAGCTGCGTGGTAACTGCTTAACAAACCATTGTCGGGAATTGGCTGCAAACTGTTCCGGAAATTTATCCGGTCGAATAATCAGATCTGCCGTGACATTGACCACCGGAAAGTTAATCATGGCTCCTTTTTGGCCCAGTCCTTTAGTCACTTCGAGAGGTTTAAAGGCATAAGCGGGCGCTGCCACAATATCCACTTCACCCTGATTAAATTTACGGATGAAATTGGAAATTTCCGAATTTACCGGTACAGCTTCTACCCGGTTCACCATAATGGTTTGGGCATAGTCATAATGCAGCACAGCAAACTTCTTGCCCTTAATATGTTCTAGCTTGTTCATATTACGATCACGGACAAAGATATAAGCAGGACCAATCTGGCCAATACCGGCTACTTCAAATTTTTCCTTGCCAATCTGAGTGGTCATGCGCTTGGTATTACGCTTATCCAGCACATAACTCACCGCTTTCATGGCAATGTCATTATTAGGAACGCCGCCAATGGCATCAATGGAGCCTGCAAATTTGTTATAAGCTCGCGCGCGCATGGAGGTCATATAGAAGCCATCGCATTTTCCGGCTTTGGCATCCTGATCGACTTTGGCTTCATCCTGATAAGCAATCAATTGAACCGTAGCCCCCCACTGCTTGCTGGCCAATGCCCATTCTTCCAGCAGTTTGAAGGATTCACCCGATTTTCCCAGTAAATCAAATACACAGATATTGACTGGGGCAGCATGTGCACTCGAAGCCCATAGGCCCAGTGCAGATAAAATTAAAAATCCTTTTTTCATTTTTATTCTACTCAATATTATTATGAGCCTTGATGGCTCTATCTTTCGGTTTTTAAACAAAATAGAGTATTTACTCAAAACATAGTTCATCATATATGAATCTATAAATTTTTAAAGCCTGAACAGGATAAACTGCAACGAAGATTTTTTGTTTTCTTCCGGCTTTCTATTAGAATAGCGGCATTCTCTTTTGCTCTTGTTAGTAAGTTCAATGATTCAGTTAGACCAAGTTTCGTTACGCCGTGGTGGGCGAGTGTTATTTCAAAAAGCCTCCATGCAGCTTCATCCCGGCTGGAAAATTGGTTTAACCGGCGTGAATGGCGCAGGAAAATCAACCCTGTTTGCGGCTCTTTTAGGTGAGCTCAGTGCAGATGAAGGTTCACTAACCCGTCCATCCGTGTGGACCGTAGCGCATATGGCTCAGGAAATTAAAGCACTAGATATGCCGGCCATTGATTTTGTTCTGTCAGGCGATGAAGAGTATTGGAATATACAGGCCAAACTTGCGCATCCAGAACAGCTGTCCGATGCAGAACTGGCACAGCTACATGGCCGTTTCGACGAGATTCATGGCTATTCTGCACCATCAAAAGCAGCTCAGTTAATGGCCGGTCTGGGCTTTATGGATCATCAGATCCGTCTGGATGTTTCCAGTTTTTCAGGCGGTTGGCGGATGCGACTGAATTTGGCCCGTACCCTGATGAGCCGTTCCGACCTGCTATTACTCGATGAACCAACCAACCACTTGGATCTGGATGCGATCTTGTGGCTCGAAGATTGGTTAAAGGCGTATGAAGGCACTTTAGTGCTAATTTCGCATGACCGTGATTTTCTGGATGCTGTGACGGATCATATTCTGCATATCGAAAATCAGGAACTCACCCTCTATACCGGCAATTATTCAACTTTTGAAGTGACCCGTAGTGAACGTCTGGCGCAACAGCAACAAGCCTTTGAGAAACAGCAAGAAGCCCGGGCACATTTACAAAAATTTATTGACCGTTTTAAAGCCAAAGCGACCAAAGCACGTCAGGCCCAAAGTCGGATCAAAATGCTGGAGCGCATGCAGGATCTCGCCCCTGCTCATGTGGATACACCTTTTACCTTCAGTTTCCGTGAACCGACCAAAATGAGTTCACCACTTCTGGCCTTGGAACAGGCGGAAATTGGTTATGGCGATAAATCGATTGCCAGCAAAATTAATCTGCAAATCACTCCAAATTCACGTATCGGTTTATTGGGGATGAATGGTGCGGGTAAATCAACCCTGATCAAAACCTTAGTCGGAGATTTGCCGTTATTAAATGGTCAACGCAAGGCCTCAGAATTACTCAATATTGGTTATTTTGCCCAGCACCAGATGGATGCTTTGGACGCTAATGCCAGCCCAATGCTACAACTGGCGCGCATCGCCGATCCAAAAATCAGTGAAGCTTCTTTACGTTCTTTCCTCGGCAGTTTCGGTTTTAGCGGTGAGCGCATGGATACCCCATGTGAGAGTTTCTCTGGGGGTGAACGTGCACGTTTGGCTTTGGCTTTAATTGTTTGGCAGCGTCCAAATGTACTGATTCTGGATGAACCGACAAACCATCTGGATCTGGATATGCGCCATGCCCTGACTATGGCTTTGCAGGATTTTGAAGGTGCGGTGGTACTCGTTTCGCATGAACGTCAATTGATTGCGACAGTATGTGATGAATTGCTGTTAGTACATGCCGGACGTTGTACCGAATTTGAGGGTGATTTGCAGGACTATGCCAAATGGTTACGTGAAGCGCGTCAACAGCAGATCAATGCACAGAATGCCTTAGCCAAAGCACAGGTAGTAGAAACAGAAGCTAAACCTGTGGTGGTAGCCAAAGTAGATAAGGAAGCACAGCGCAAACTGGCCGCTCAGCGTCGTGAGCAGACTCGTCCGATTCGCAAGAATATCGAAAAATGCGAAGCGCAAATTGACAAGTTACAACCACGTCTGGCAGAAATTGAAGAATTGCTGGCAGATAGCGCTTTATATGAAGCTGCACGTAAAGATGACTTGCTGAAACTTATGAACGAGCAAACTGAACTGAAACAGAAACTGGAAACTGCCGAAGAGCAAATGCTAGAACTGATGATGGAGCTAGAAAGTTTGGAGCAATCTTTTCAGGAAGGTTAAGTTTTAAACCTTGATTCAAATCTTAGAGATTAGCTGCAACTGGAGCTAATCTCTTTTTTATACTTTTTATATATTGCTCTCTCCATCTTTTCCCTGATTTTTTTATCGAAACCGTTTTTTGACATATTTTGTAGTGAATTACGCAAATCCTATATAAGTTTATTTTTTAAACACTCGGATGTCTTATTTCATACATTAATTTACAGCGATTTCTTGGCCCATAAGGCTCTAATAAAAGTGTTTTTTATTTTTGGCAGCCTTGATACGAGTCTGTTTAATGTTGAACTAGAGAGAGGAAATCCGCATGCGTGCTCTTACCTATCATGGTGCTCGGGATGTACGAGTTGAATCCGTTCCAGATCCAGTGATTCAGGAACCAGATGACGTCATTTTAAGGGTGACAGCGACTGCCATCTGTGGCTCAGATCTGCATCTATACCGGGGTAAAATCCCGGCCACTGAAGATGGCGATATTTTCGGCCATGAATTTATGGGAATTGTAGAAGAAGTCGGCCCTGAAGTCACAGAAGTCAAAAAAGGCGACCGGGTAATTATTCCTTTCGTGATTGCATGTGGTCACTGTTTTTTCTGTGAACATGAACTGATGGCTGCCTGTGAAAATACCAATACTGGCCGTGGTGCAATTATCAATAAGAAACAAATTCCACCAGGTGCGGCTCTGTTTGGTTATAGCCATTTATATGGCGGTGTACCAGGCGGACAGGCTGAATATGTTCGTGTGCCTAAAGGTAATGTGGGCCCATTTAAAGTGCCAGGATCATTACCGGATGAAAAAGTCCTGTTTCTGACTGATATCTTGCCTACTGCATGGCAGGCTGTAACCAATGCCCAGGTCACTCGCGGCTCCAGTGTTGCGATTTATGGTGCTGGTCCAGTTGGTTTACTGTCGGCTGCCTGCGCACGTATGCTGGGTGCCGAACAGATCTTTATGGTCGATCACCACCCTTACCGTCTGCGTTTCGCCCATCAAACTTATGGTGCAATTCCAGTGAATTTTGATGAAGTCGATGCAGCTGAATATATTATTCAGAATACTGCCGGTCATCGTGGTGTTGATGCCGTCATTGATGCGATTGGTTTCGAGGCCAAAGGCAGTTTGCTTGAAACTGTGATGACGAATCTAAAAATTGAAGGTTCGAGCGGCTTTGCCCTACGTCAATGTATCGCCGCAGTACGCCGTGGTGGTGTGGTGAGTGTGCCAGGCGTATATGCTGGTCCAATTCATGGCTTCCTGTTTGGTGATGCCTTCGATAAAGGCTTGACCTTTAAAATGGGTCAAACACATGTACATAAATTCCTGCCACAATTACTTGAATATGTAGAAAATGGCCAGCTGTCTCCAGAAGTGATTATTACCCATCGCATGAAACTGGAAGAAGCTGCTGAAGGCTATCGTATTTTCGATAAACGTGAAGAAGACTGCCGCAAGATTATTCTGACCCCATAAATACAATCATTAAAAAATAGAAAGCGCCGTTAGGCGCTTTTTTTATTTTTGATCACCATTTTATAAACCATACTTTTTCTATTTTCAGTTTTAAAAGTTCAGATCTATTGCCTGTTTATCAAATGAACTGGCACTAGGTCACGTGATGATCCAGCTTAAAGAAACTAAGCTATAGAAGTAAAAGTTAGAAAAATCTATAACCCTATGATTCATTGACAAAAAATGAAAGTTCACTTGATTATTAAATTAATTGTGTAGTTTAACTACAGTGAAGATCTTTATAATTAAAACATGTTCCACGCTGATTATTAATTAAATCTACAATATCAATATAAGCTATTAATTTTTAGCTTGTTTATATAATTTTTCCATTAAAAACAGATAAAAATTCACCTGAACTGGTCACTTTTAAAAACAGAGAATATATAGCTCTAACCAGTCTTTTAAATTCAAAAACCCATTTTAAATTTAAAAACACTTATCCACAAGATAGAGAAATTAAATTTAAATTTAAATTTAAAAAATTAAGAGATAAGAAAGACAATATAACTTGTGGATAAATACTATCTTATTCACATAAAAAAATATGGATAACTTTGCAGTTATCCACACGATTTATCAGGGTTTAAGCAAGACTTAAAACAACACTATTCAAATATTTTTAGAAAATTTCGAAGTAACTTAATAAATCATTGAAAGTTTAGGATTTCAAAAATCTAAGTTCTAGAATTTTCCATTCATCCTCTAGCTTCCAGATCTCTTGAAGACGCTGTTTATTATTTTCCAGTCCAATCAAGATCCGGCATTCAGTCTGGTCTTCATTGTACTCGTATTCTTCATATTCTATGTCTGGCTTCAGCGGTTTCCATACGCCGTTTTGTACCGCATGAGCAATCCGGTCATAACGCAGATAACTACTTTCTACGCGACCTTCCTGTTCAAACACCACCTGAAAGTCCTGATGTTCATAGTGGCGCAGCACATCATAGTCGCCACTGTAGAATGCATTGGCCCAGATCTCACGTATTTCTTCAAGCTGGCTATCCATGGATAAACCTCTTTATAAATAAGACTTGATTCTACTGAACCAGGCTTTTTTGAAACCTAGTATCAGCAGATCATTGGTCTAAAAACTGCTTAGATTAAAATTATTCTAAACAGTTCATCTGGCATTAATAGAAAATTTACGTAAAAAAAGCGCCTTAAAAGGCGCTTTTTCGTTTCGATTTATTCCGATGGATCAGGTATCAATATCGGCATTCAAGGCATTTTCTTCAATGAAGGCACGACGTGGTTCCACATCATCCCCCATCAAACAAGAGAACATGCGGTCTGCTTCAATTGCATCCTGCACCGTCACTTGTAGCATGTTACGGTTTTCCGGATCCATCGTAGTTTCCCACAACTGGTCCGCGTTCATCTCACCCAGACCTTTATAACGCTGGATCATCATGCCGCGGCGAGAGTCTTGCAGAATGTGCTGCCAAACCTGATGGAAACTGCTGACCTGAATCTTGCGCTCACCTTTCTGTAAATAAGCACCCTCTTCAAGCAGCGTGAACCAGCTTTTCGAATTTTTCAGTAAACGTGCATATTCACTTGAGCTGAGCAGGCTAGCATCTAGCAGGTAATGATGCGGCAGGTTATGCACATAAATTGTAATCCGTGGTAACCAGCTTTCTACGATCTGGCCATCAACATCTTTTTCAAAACGTTCCAGACTCAATTCAGGACGTAAACTTGGCTGGATTTTTTCAATCGCTGCACGCAGGTCTTCACCCCAGGTTTCCACATAAGCTTTATCTTCCAGCTGATCCAGCTTGAATGCTTCCAGTGAAATCAACGCATCCAGCAAGCTTGCAGGATAACGTACAGTTAAACGTGCCAGACTCTTTTGTGAAGTTTGATAATCGGTAATCACATTGGCCAGAGCTTCCCCACGAATCGCAGGGGCATCAGCACTGATATGCAGTTCCAGCTCATCAATCGCATTCGAAATCAGGTAAGTTTCCAGTGCATCATTGTCCTTGATGTACTGTTCCTGTTTGCCTTTTTTCAGCTTGTACAGCGGCGGCTGTGCAATATAGATATGACCACGTTCCACCAGTTCCGGCATTTGACGGAAGAAGAAAGTCAGCAGCAATGTACGAATGTGTGAACCATCCACGTCAGCATCGGTCATGATGATGATTTTGTGATAACGCAGCTTGTCCGGGTTATATTCTTCACGACCAATACCACAGCCGAGTGCCGTAATCAGCGTACCCACTTCTGCAGAAGAAATCATACGGTCAAAACGGGCACGTTCCACGTTCAGGATCTTACCTTTTAGCGGCAGAATTGCCTGCATCTTACGGTTACGGCCCTGTTTTGCAGAACCGCCCGCAGAGTCACCTTCGACCAGGTACAGTTCAGATAAAGCTGGATCTTTCTCTTGACAATCCGCCAGTTTACCTGGAAGACCGGCGATATCGAGCGCACTCTTACGACGGGTCATTTCACGTGCTTTACGCGCCGCATCACGGGCACGCGCTGCATCAATGATCTTGCCAGCGATTGATTTAGCCGCCTGTGGATTCTCTAACAGATATTCAGAGAAGGCCTTGTTCATGGCCTGCTCGACGGCAGATTTCACTTCACTCGACACCAGTTTTTCTTTGGTTTGTGAAGAGAATTTCGGATCAGGCACTTTTACTGACACAATGGCAGTCAGACCTTCACGCGCATCATCACCTGAAACCACAACTTTTTCTTTTTTCAGGATATTTTCACTGTCCATGTAGTTATTTAAACCACGGGTCAGTGCTGCACGGAAACCGGCTAAGTGAGTACCGCCATCTTTTTGCGGGATGTTGTTGGTAAAGCAGCGTACATTTTCCTGATAAGAATCATTCCATTGCAGAGCAACTTCTACACCAATGCCATTTTCCGCCTGAGTGGTGAAATGGAAAATGTCATTCAGGTGGGTTTTACCTTGGTTAATGTACTTAACAAACTCAGCCAAACCGCCTTCATAGTCAAAAATGTATTCGGCATTGATACGTTCGTCACGTAATACGATTCGTACACCTGCATTCAGGAAGGACAGTTCACGTAAACGACGTGCCAGAATATCGACATTAAAAATGGTCTGGCTAAAGGTTTCAGCACTTGGCCAGAAACGCACGCGAGTACCGGTCTTATCGGTCTCACCTACTACTTTTAACGGGAATTGTGGGTCACCATGACGGTATTCCTGTTCATGGATTTTACCGGCACGATGAATAGTTAATTCCAGTTTTTCTGACAACGCATTTACTACGGATACACCTACACCGTGCAGACCGCCAGAAACTTTATAGCTGTTATCATCAAACTTACCGCCAGCATGCAGAATGGTTAGAATCACTTCTGCAGCAGACACGCCTTCTTCAGGGTGAATGTCGGTCGGAATACCACGGCCATTGTCTGATACTGAAACTGATTCATCTTCATGAATAGTCACTAAAATTTCATCACAGTGACCTGCCAGCGCCTCATCAATCGAGTTATCTACGACCTCGAAGACCATGTGGTGTAAGCCGGTACCATCGTCTGTATCACCAATGTACATGCCTGGACGCTTACGTACTGCGTCTAAACCACGTAATACCTTGATGCTAGAGGAATCATAAGCTTTTTCAGTGGTTTGTTCTGTTTGAGAAGCAGCTTGATCTTCTGAACTCATGGTTTCTCCCTAGTGAAATATAGGTTTATCCAAAGATAGGTAAAAATTTAAAAACTATTGCACAACAACTTGAACTGTACCGTTTTCAACATTGAATAACTGATATGAGATAGACAGATCATGTAGGTGCTTTTGTACTGATTCATGGTCTAAAGTGGTAATAAAAACTTGACTACCAAGCTGGCTCAATCGCTCAATTAAACGTTGTTGTGCGGTTAAATCTAATTCTGCTGTCACATCATCTAATAATACCACAGTTTCCTTATTACAAGAATGCAGCATTGCGATTTGCGACAGTTTAAGTGCCATCATTAAAAGCTTTTTTTGTCCACGGGACAGGATCACATCAGCATCCCCCAAAGGGGTCTTGATACGCAAATCTGCGCGATGTGGACCATATTCGGTATAGCGTCGTTCCACATCTTTATCATGATGATTGGTCAGGTCATTCAGCAGGCCGTTTTCGCTGTGAAAGCCAGGGCTGTATTCCAGAGAAATCTCCAGATCAGGCAGTAGATGCTTGAGATCATCCTCAAAAAATGGCTTCCACTGTTCCACGATGCCGACACGCTGGGAGTGCAAAATCTCGCCATACTCACTCAGCATCTGGTTCCACGGTTCCAGATCAGACAAACTTAGAAAACGTTTGGATTTAAGCAGACTGTTCCGCTGTTTTAAGGCTCGTGAATAATATTGCCAGGCATGATAAAACTCTGGTTCCACGTGGAACATTAACCAGTCCAATAACTGACGACGTGGTTTGGCGCCATGATCGATAATATCGGTACTTTGTGGATCAAGCAGTTGTAAGGGCAACATTTTAGCAAGCTGGCCTTGAGTCGCAATCGCATCGCCATTGACCTTAATCAGCTGTTCCCCGCTGGCCATTTTTTGCATGCCGACTTTTTCAGTTTCCGATTGGGCGAACACAATCGCATCCGAGGCACCATGCTGAATGTAATTTTTCGGGATATGGGTACGAAAGGAACGCCCTGTGGCCAGTAAATGAATAGCTTCCAGTACTGAAGTCTTGCCTGAACCATTCTGGCCATAAAAAACATTAAACGGTTGCAATCCCTGGAGTGCAACCGTTTTTAAATTTCGTACACGTTCAATATGAAGACGCGTAATATGCATAGCGTTGGCTTAGCTCAGCTGTCGCTTAGACACGCATTGGCATCACGACATAGGTCTGATCGGTATGAGACGGATCCTGAACCAGCACAGACTGATTCGCTTCAGTCATGGTCATCGATACATCTTCACCGTCCAGTACCCCTAGCACTTCAATCAGGTATTGCGCATTGAATGACATTTCCAGTGGTGCATCTGCATACTGGATGGCCAGATCTTCAATCGCCTCATCCTGTTCCGGGTTATTGGCACGAAGTTGTAATGAACCGGCATTAAAGTTCAGGAATACGCCACGTAGTTTTTCATTACTCAAAATAGCCACGCGTTGTAAAGATTGCTTAAACACGTCATGCGCAATAATCACATTCTTGTCGCCACCACGTGGAATCACACGGCGGTAGTCCGGGAATTTACCGTCAATCAGTTTCGTAGTGAAACGAACTGTGATATCGGTCTGTTCTTTATCACGGCTGGCCATGCGAATGGTCACATTCAATAATTCACGACCAATCAGCAGAGAAAGCTGCTCATCTTCAACGCTTAATAAACGTTGCAATTCAGCGACTGCCTTACGTGGAACAATGGCTTGAATCGGTTGAGTTGCTGTCGATTGTGCTGCTGTTTCACACAGTGCCAAGCGGTGACCATCTGTCGTTACCGCACGAAGCTGATTGGCGTCAATTTCAAGTAAAGTACCGGTCAGGTAGAAACGCACATCCTGCACTGCCATTGCGAAAGCCGTTTTTTCAAACAGACGCTTTAATTCGCGCTGAGTCACAGTCACTTGCGTGCCTTGAGTATTTTCAGTATTCAGTAATGGATAGTCATCCGCAGGCAAAGTACCGAGCACAAAACGACTATTTCCAGATTTCAGGATACAACGCTGGTCATCGGTAATTTGCAGGTCGATCAGGGCTGCTGATGGCAAAGATTTACAGATATCAATCAGCTTACGTGCTGGAACAGTGGTTTCACCGGCTTGCAGGCATGCACCTTCAGCCAACTGTGTGCTGGCAACCAGTTCCACTTCCAGATCCGAACCAGTGACGGTCAAAGCTTCAGCAGTCACCTGGATTTTCAGGTTTGAAAGAATATTTAAGGTATGGCGACGTTCAACCGCTCCTACGACATGTGAGAGAACATTCAGTAAGCTTTCTTTCGCGATTTTTAAACGCACGGTACATTCCTCTAAAGCTGAAGATTAATAAGATAAAAGTTGAATTTTTAGCAGTTAACTATGCGGCAAAACAGGCCGCATAGCAAGAACAGAATTTGAGCGTTTTAGGTCAACTCTGCAACAGGCGTTGCAGGTTTTTATAGTCCTCATTGAAGATCGGATCTTCTTCACGCAAGCTTTGCACTTTTTCGCAGGCATGCATGACTGTACTGTGATCTCGACCACCAAAAGCCATACCAATTTCCGGGAAACTGTCTCCAGTCAGTTCACGTGCCAGACCCATTGCAAGCTGACGTGGACGGGCATAAATACGGGTACGTTTTGGACCTACCAGCTCTTTAAGCGGAATGCGAAAATACTCACTCACTACACGCTGGATATTTTCAGTACTGATGGTACGGGCACGAATTGCGAGGACATCTTTCAAAGACTCACGTACCACATCCAGATCAATCGGCGTTCCTTTAAAACGCGAGATCGCTACCACTTTATTTAGCGCACCTTCAAGTTCACGTACGTTCGCCACTACTTGTTGGGCGATAAATAGCGCACAGTTACGTGGTAAATCTACACCGGTGTTCTCGGCTTTTTTTAGCAAGATTTCAATGCGAGTTTCAATATCGGGTGGTTCCACACCCACAGAAAGTCCCCAGGAAAAACGTGAAACCAGACGTGGATCCAGTTCTGTCAATTCTTTAGGGTAACGATCCGAGGTTAGGATAATTTGCTTCGATTCATCCAGCAACGCGTTAAAGGTATAGAAAAACTCAACCAGACTGGCTTCTTTACCTGCGAGCAAATGAATATCATCGACTAGCAAAAGATCCAGTGAACGGCAGTTTTTCTTAAACTCTTCAACCTTGCCCTGTTGTAGGGAACTGACAAAATCCTGCACAAAGCTTTCTGCAGTCATATACATCACGCGGGCATTGGGTTTTGCCTGTAATAATGCATTTCCGACGGCCTGCATCAAGTGGGTTTTACCCAGACCAGTCGGACCATATAAAAATAGCGGGTTATGCTGTGAAGCCCCAAGTTGGGTTAACACCTTACGGCAGGTTTCAGCCGCCATCTGGTTAGAACGGCCTTCAACAAATAACGAGAAGGTAAATAAAGGGTTCAGCTGACGTTTACGGCTATTTTTGCCTGAATCTTCTTTTTCTTTCTTAGGACGCGGTGCTGGCGCAACCACAGGTGCAGATTCCAAAGCCGCTGTTGTCGTCGCTGGCTGTTCACTGGCAGATAAAATTGCACCTGGGCGGGAATCCACCAGAATTTCAACTTTACGTACGCGACCTTCAGATAGCTGTTCGGCCAAAATCGAAATCAGTTCCAGATGATGTTCTTGAATGTAGCGCGTCCAATACGGATTAGGTGCATAAAGACGCAGGGTATCGTCCAGCTCTTCTGCAACCAACGGGCGAATCCACATTGTAAAGACATTTCCAGAGAGCTCTTGTCGCAAGCGATTTAAGCAGTCTGTCCAAAGCATGTGAATCCCCTATTCATTCCATTGTTAATCAAAAAGGCTGACCGCGACCAAAGCGGGTCGCCATTCTAACCAAGTTATCCACATCTGTCATGGCAATTTCCACAGATTTTGCGCAAAAAGCAGTCATGGTGGATAAATTTAAATTTAAAAAGCTAATGTGGATAAGTTTATCCGCAAGCTGTGGATAAAATATAGCACAAAGTTATCCACAAAGTATAAAATTAATAAAAACAGTTTTATCCACAAACTAAGTTTTTGTTTATTTAATGAAAAATTAGCTTTTCCACAGAAAAATTCCACCCTAATAGTAATAAATTTAAATTTATAAATTTGAATTTATTTATAAGATTCGGTTCTTTTGTGGATAACTAAGAAAAGTTTAAATTTAAATTCAAAACTCATGAGTTAAATTTAGATTTCACATAAGTTGTGGATAACTATGTTGATATAAGTGTTAATAACTTATATTTAATTTTAAAACAAATAGTTATATTGTGGTTAACTTATATATAGGTATTTGAATACAATTTTTTTAATCCCTATTTACAATTTTGATTTCAGTCTTATTTGAAAAGAAAGTGGCTTTTGCATTGACAGCTCAAGCAATGAGCACTAAAATCGCGGACCTTTATAGAAAGATCATTTTTGGAGTTTCAATATGAAACGTACATTCCAACCATCTGAATTAAAGCGTAAACGCGTTCATGGTTTCCGTGCTCGTATGGCTACTAAAGCTGGTCGTCAAGTTCTAGCTCGCCGTCGTGCAAAAGGTCGTCACAGCTTAACTGTTTAATCAGTTAGGCTTTGCCGATTTTGGGTGTTATGACTACACTTTATAGTTTTGGTACAGAGCTTCGTTTACGCTGTGCTGCAGATTATAAAGGAGTCTTTGATGGTGCGCTTTTTAAAGTGCATCAACCCCATTTCCTTTTTCTTGCAAAACATTCCGAACTGCCAAACAGCCGTTTGGGTTTAGTTGTTGCCAAGAAAAAAGTGCGCCGTGCGCACGAACGAAATCGAGTAAAACGACTTGCTCGCGAAAGTTTTCGCCTGCATCAACAGCAACTAGATGATTTGGATATTGTGGTTATGCCTAAAGTAGGTATAGAAGCGGTACCGAACGCAGAGTTGCATCAGCAATTACAATTTGCCTGGCAGAAACTCAACCGTCTTGCCAAAAAGCATTCCAAAATAGCATCATCCTCCCCACAAAAGTAGAGATGGCCAATGGTACGTTTACTGCATTGGTTAATACGTTTCTATCAGATTGCGATTAGTCCTTTATTGGGACCACGCTGTCGTTATATTCCAACATGTTCTCAATATTCCTTGGAAGCAGTCCATACACATGGAGCTGTACGTGGTGTGTGGCTGGCTACTAAGCGTATTTGCCGTTGTCATCCGTGGGGTGGCTCTGGATATGATCCGGTTCCCCCGAAAGCGATTCGTTTTATTTCATTTCAGCAAATAGATTCTCAAACGCTTCACGTTGCTGTACCCTTTCGTGATCGTTTATTGAACCAAAATCACTCTAACCACTTGGGGTAATACATATGCAACAATGGGCCAGGATTGCAATTCTCGGAGCCATGTTTGTTGTCGCATATTTGCTCATTTTGGCGTGGCAAAAAGATTATGGCAATGCTGAAACCAAACCACAGCAAGAAGCTGCGGTTGTTTCACATGAAGTATCTGCAGATTTGCCAAATGCTCAGACGGCGACGACCGCCTCTGATCTGCCACAAGCAAATATGCCAGCGCAGCAAGCAACGGATGCCACCGCACCTGTAAGTCAGCAGCTTATTTCAGTACAAACTGACCTTTATCATCTTTGGATCAATCCTAAAGGTGGTGATATTGTTCGTGTTGAATTACTCAATCATGACAAGAATAAAGACAGCGATGAACCGTTCGTCATGCTGGAAAGCGATGCGAAACGGACTTATGTCGCTCAGTCGGGTCTGATCGGTCTGAATGGACCGGACAGCAGTCGTAATGGCCGTCCAACCTATGAGTTGGAAAAAACGGTTTATACACTGGCAGATGCCAAAGCCGCTAAAAATAAAGATGGCGAAACTGTCAAAGTACTTTCTGTACCTATGGTCTTTAAAACGGCTGATGGTGTAGAAGTCATTAAAACCTTCAACTTTACTGAAGGTGAATATCCGGTAGTTGTGAATCACAAAGTGGTCAACCGCAGCGGCCAGACCTGGCAAGGTCAGATGTTCGGTCAGATCAAACGTGACAATTCCGAAGATCCTGGTAAATCTGATCAGGGTATCTTCACACTGGGAACGTTCCTGGGCGGCGCTTGGGGTACACCGGATGAAAACTACAACAAGTTAAAATTTGACAACTTTGTTGAAGAAAAACTGAATACCGAAGCCAAAGGTGGCTGGGTTGCAATGGTTCAGCACTACTTCGTGAGTGCCTGGGTGCCAGGTAACCTGAAATTGACTCAAGCCAATGGTGAAGCCTACAGTGCGAAGCTGGAATCACGTAAATCAACTGATAACATGAATATCATTGGTTTTACTTCTCCAACTTTCAATGTGCCTGCAGGCACCGTAGCTGAAATCGATGCGACCTTCTACTCTGGTCCAAAAGTTCAATCGGAGCTGAAAGACCTAGCGACTGGTCTGAACCAGACTGTAGATTATGGCTGGTTATGGCCAATTGCCAAACTGCTGTTTGTTGGTCTTGAGTTCTTCCATGGTCTAGTGGGTAACTGGGGTTGGGCAATCATCCTGTTAACCGTACTGGTTAAACTGATCCTGTGGCCATTGTCGTCGAAGAGCTACCGCTCTATGGCGAAAATGCGTGTGATTGCACCTGAAATGCAACGCATGAAAGAAGAGTTCGGTGAAGACCGTATGCGCTTCTCTCAGGAAATGATGGCACTGTACAAACGTGAGCAGGTGAATCCACTTGCTGGCTGTTTACCACTGTTACTGCAAATGCCAATCTTCCTGGCACTGTACTGGGTATTGATGGAATCTGTAGAACTGCGTCATGCACCATGGATGTTCTGGATTCAGGATTTATCTTCAATGGATCCTTGGTTTATCCTGCCATTGATCATGGGGGCGACCATGTATATTCAGCAGATGTTGAATCCGCAGCCAACTGATCCAATGCAGGCGAAAGTGTTCAAGATTATGCCAGTGATCTTTACAGTATTCTTGCTGTTCTTCCCGGCAGGTTTGGTGTTGTACTGGATTGTGAACAACTTGATCACAATCTTGCAGCAAACACTGATCAACAAATCTGTTGCCAAAGACCGTGCTAAACGCGATGAGGCAACACCAGTCAACTAAGTTGTACTGATGGGCTGAATAAATCCGCTTAAGATGGTAATCTTG
Source organism: Acinetobacter sp. YH12233 (assembly GCF_013417725.1). Taxonomy (NCBI): domain Bacteria; kingdom Pseudomonadati; phylum Pseudomonadota; class Gammaproteobacteria; order Moraxellales; family Moraxellaceae; genus Acinetobacter; species Acinetobacter sp. YH12233. The sequence goes on along the minus strand of NZ_VPDK01000025.1, from coordinate 25,698 downwards.
AGCGGATTTTTTTTGCTGTATTTTTAAGTTTTTCTAGGTGAATGTTATGCTCGACCGAACTACGATTGCTGCGATTGCAACTCCCCCAGGACGTGGCGGTGTAGGTGTCATTCGCCTGTCGGGTCCCAAGTCTTATGAAATTGCCCAGGCCTTGAGCCAAAAAGATTTGCCTAAAGCCCGTTTTGCCGGTTTTCGCCAGTTCTATGATGCAGCTGGTGAAGTGATGGACGAAGGTCTGGTGATCTGCTTCCCGAATCCGAATTCCTTTACTGGTGAAGATGTAGTAGAACTGCAAGGTCATGGTGGCCCGGTGATTCAGAATGCCCTGTTGGGCCGTTTGCTGGAACTGGGTGCCACTGCAGCCAAAGCCGGTGAATTCTCGATGCGTGCCTTTGAGAATGGCAAGCTGGATCTGGTACAGGCTGAAGCCATTGCCGATCTGATTGATGCGACCTCCCAAGCGGCTGCCCGGTCTGCCGTGCGTTCGCTGCAAGGGGCATTCTCGACCAAGGTCAATACGGTATTGGAACAGCTGATTCATTTGCGTTTGCATGTCGAAGCGGCGATCGATTTCCCGGAAGAGGAAATTGACTTTCTGGCTGATGGCAAGATTTTAAATCTGCTGGATGGCGTGGCGAATGCCGTCACTCAGGTTCAGCAATCTGCACGTCAGGGTCAGTTACTGCGTGAAGGTCTGCAAGTGGTGATTGCCGGTAAACCCAATGCAGGCAAATCTTCCCTGCTCAATGCCTTAGCAGGTAATGAACGTGCGATTGTGACCGATATTGCCGGAACCACCCGTGATGTATTACATGAAAAGATCACATTGAATGGCCTGCCGATTACCCTGACCGATACTGCTGGTCTGCGTGAAACCGGCGATATCGTGGAAAAAGAAGGCATTCGCCGCGCGATTAAAGAAATTGAACAGGCCGATCTGCTGTTGCTGGTTTATGACCTGAGCCAAGGTGATGACCCATTACAACTCGCTCAAGAATATTTTGCCGAACATCTCGAGCCGAAACGTCTGGTCCTGATCGGGAACAAAGCGGATTTGACCGGTGCCGATGCTGTCATGGGAGATTTTAGCGGCTTCCGTCATATTACTGTCTCAGCCAAGCAGGAAACTGGCGTTCAATCGCTCATAGATGCGATTACAGCGCATGTAGGCTTCCAGCCAGAAGAAGATACCTTTATTGCCCGTACCCGTCATTTAGACGCAATGAAGCGCACTCAAATGTATTTGGCTGAAGCTCGTGAGCAACTTGTTGTTTATAATGCAGGTGAACTGGTCGCAGAGTCTTTACGTTTGGCACAGAATGCACTGGGTGAGATTACGGGTGACTTTAGTGCGGATGATTTGCTGGGTAAGATCTTTGGATCATTCTGTATTGGAAAATAATCCTTAAGTTATATAAAAAAGCCCTCAAATGTGGGCTTTTTTATTAGGCTTTTACCTGCAGTTTTTGATGCCATAACCAAAGGATTAGACAGAGTGCACTGATCGCCACACAGAAACTGATCACGGCAAATCCTAAGCCGAAGTGATCAGCCAGATATCCCACCGCGATAATCGGCACAATCGTGCCCAAATAGCCAATAAACAGGTAAGTCTACATCACGGCTGCACGGTTTTGCAAGGTTGTAATCGCATGAATTACACCGAATGCGCCCATCAGGGCAAAACCATGTCCAATCCCGAATAGAATATCACTGGCAAAGAACAAGATACTTGCTTTAAGGATCATGCAGAGAGCAAGACTAACCAAGCTCACCAGCATAATTATCAAGCCAATATTCAGACATTTCTTTGCAGGAACAGCTTTAGCAAAGAACTGCACCACAGCAGAAATCAGCAAAATGCAGGTAATGGCGGTACCACTGACCAAAGGACCATGCCAGGGTAAGATATTCTGCACAAAAGACGGTGACAGTGAAGCAAATAAACTGAAAGCAGCAAAGGCATTAAATGCAGTTAATCCCACAATCATGAACACAGCATGATACTGAGGTTCAGGACGCAGTAATTTCGGTGCAATACTAAAAGGCTGGCGTTCAAAAGCAGGGGTTTTTAGCCAGAATAATCCGACAAAACACAGCACTGCCCCAAGAATAATTGGGAGGTATGGAGTAATTAATGGAGCTTGAGAAAACTGCGCAATTACCCCACCCACAAACGGTCCCAAACCAAAGCCTATGGCCGTCAAAATTGATACTAATTGCGGTGCAAGCTGCTTATGAGTCTCTGGAATGGTTTGCATCATGCCCAGCATTGCTGAAGTCGTCATCAGGCCTGAAGCAATACCAATGATAAAACGACCCACCGACAAAATCAGCGCATTCTCGGCAAAAACTGAAATGACCAAGCCAATGCTAATAAATACCAGACCAATTTGCAGGGTTCTTAAGAAACCAATCGTGTTGCTGGTACGTCCCAGGAATAACAAGGTACCCAGGCAGCCAAACATATAGGCGACAAAAATATAGGTAATCTGGCTTGGGGATAAATGCCAGATCTGTTGATAAATGGGGTAAAGCGGGCTTGCCAGTGCTGTGCCGATAGTACCCATAATCAATGCAAGACTGACCATGGCGAAAGGTCGCCATGAGATATTTTCTGTCATGTAGCTGCCGTAAAAGTTTCACCACATTTTAAAAAGAATGATGTGGAAGAAAGAAGAGAATGGGTGGCAGTGTATCGGTTAGATGAAAAAGCGGTCAATTATCCTGCTGTAAAGAAAACAAAAATGTTGAACTAAACAATCAGCCATAACGTTTTAATAATTTTAAAAACTCAGCCAATTCTTCTTCATTAACCGCAGCTTCCCCAATGACATGCTCTCTTAAATGGGTTTCGATCAATTCATTCATCAAACCGTTTATAGCACCTTTAATGGCTGCAACCTGTTGCAAGACCTGAATACAGCCTGCTTCAGGATTCAGGAGAGACTGCTCTACGGCGTTCATCTGACCTTGCAAGCGCCGTACCCGGTTTAATATTTTTTTATCATCATGTACATGACTCACCATAAATCTCCAAAAATAAATATACTGGGGGGGTATTAATAACAGTTTCCTTTTATGCAAAAACATACCGCCAATTCGCACAGCCATCAATTTGATGAAGGTAATCCACTCGCGCAGAAAAAGATTCTGTTTGCCACGATTCTAACCGCCGTTATGATGGTGCTGGAAGTATTAGGGGGATGGATCTTCCAGTCAATGGCTTTGCTTGCCGATGGCTGGCATATGGGCTCGCATGTGTTGGCCTTGGGGCTGGCTTACTTTGCCTTTGACATCCTCCCCTAGCTAAAGCAAGGGGATTCCTACAGCTAGACGCTTATGCCCAAGCGCAAGAATGTTGAGTGCAGAGTTTCTATCTCTATCGTGGAATGTACCGCATTCCACACACTTCCATTCTCTTATTCCAAGATCTGTCCTACCTTTCGGACTACTGTTAGATATATTTCCACAGCACGAACAAATCTGGGTGGTATAGGCTTCATTGACTTCTTCAAACAACACTCCAGCGTTCTCGCATTTATATCGAAGCATTGTTTTGAGTGCAGAAAAACCTGTGTCCAAAACAGATTTTGCCATTTTGGTTTTCACTAGTTTTCTTGCACTCAAGTCACCTACAATGATTAGTGCATTATTCTTCACCAGCGCTGTGCTGGCTTTATGCAAATGGTCTTTACGACTATTGGCAATTTTGGCGTGTAATGCACGTACACGCTTCTTATTTCTCGCTCGTTGAGCAACACCTAGCTTCTGCTCATAATGGCGATAGTATTTTGGATTTGAAATGACTGTACCATCTGAACAGGTGGCAATATCCTTTAAACCCAAATCAATACCGATGGCTTTGGTTGTGTTAGCTTTTTCCACTTTAGGTGTATCCACCACTAAACACACATACCAACGTCCACGACTATCCTCTACAAAAGAGCCAGTTCTTACTGTGTATTTACTTAAACCGTAGCTATCCCATAATCCAAACTTAATTTTTCCATACTCAACATATCCATCAGCATACTTTAGTCCTGATCTTTTGAATGGTATCCACCCAAGCGATCTTCTTGCTGATTTCTTATTACTGACACGCCATTTGAGCTTTGCTTTTTTAAACTGTTTTCTTCGGGTGACAAGTTCTTCTCTGATCGCATCAACTGTTTGGCTATGCAACCCACACAGCTTCGAAGTTCCTTTAGTGTACTTCGCCATGTCGAATGCTGAAAAGAACTCACCCTTTCTTTTGAGGTGTTTAAAACTTAAATCATTCACATAATTCCAAACAAAATTAACTTCTGATGCTAATTGGTCTAGCACCTTGCAATGTTTGTCTTTTATGCGTAATTTGAGTGTCTTCATCCAATTATTTTAACAGTATTTTTCTTAATAGTGACTATAGTACAAGTATTTAAAACGACCTTTCGTGTCGTTCATGTGGTTTACTCCAGTCGCTTATATCCTCGTGCTGAACCACGAGGTTTTACGCTCCAGTGGATAAAGCGGCCCGTCATTATGCGAATGATCCCCGCTTTAATATGGGCACTTGGCGGATTGAAATTCTGGCCAGTTATAGCAGTGCAATTTTATTGCTTGTGGTAGCCGGTTTTATGGCGATTCATTCAGTAGAACGTCTCTTTTCGCCAGTTCAGATTCATTATAACGAAGCCATTCCAATCGCGATTTTAGGACTATTGATTAATCTGGCCTGTGCCTGGTTGCTGCATGATGATGGGCACCATCACCATGATCATCATCATGGGCATTCCCATCACGAGCATGATAATAATCATGGTCATCATGACTTGAACTATAAAGCGGCCTTTCTGCATGTGGTTGCTGTTGCTGTAACTTCTGTTCTGGCTATTATTGCTTTGATTGCCGGAAAATATATGGGCTGGGATTTTCTCGATGCAGTACTGGGACTGGTCGGCTCAGTCTTGATTGCACGCTGGGCGATTGGCCTGCTAAAGCAAAGTGCCAAGACTTTACTGGATGCCGATATGGATGCCCCAGTGGTCGAAGAAATACGTGAAGTCATTGCTGAATATGGGAACGACCTACACTTAACTGACCTGCATGTATCGAGAGTCGGTAAAGGTAAATTTTCCTGTTTTGTTGCCGTTCAAACGGGAATCCCCATTAGTGCCGATCAAATCCGTGAGGCGATCTCTATTCATGAAGAAATCGTGCATATCTCGGTAGAAGTCAATCAGCATTAAAGGGTCAATGTTCCACGTGAAACATAACTGATTGATCAGTTCGATTTGAACATCAGGCTACATAAAATAGTCAGAATTTTCTTTTTAAAAAGACTAAAATCGAAACACATTTAACTTGGACCTGAGCAGGACATTCATGCAAATAAGAAATATGCTGCTGGCTTTGACCCTCTTCCCTGGCCTTAGCTTTGCCAATGTGGATACAGTTAAAGCCAATCTGGCAAAAAACAGTCCCAACCTAAAAATTGAAAATATTCAGCCTACCGAAATGAAAGGAATCTATAGCGGTTCCATGCAGGGGCAGATTGTCTATCTGAATGAAGATGCCCAGCATCTCCTAGCCGGTTCAATGTTTCGTATCCAAGACCAGCATAATCTGACTCAGGATTTATTACTCAAACAAAACAGTGTCGACTGGAAAAAGTTACCGCTTCAGGATGCGATTAAATCAGTCAGAGGGACCGGAAAACGTCAGCTTGCCATCTTTTCTGACCCAAATTGCCCGTATTGTAAACAACTTGAAGTAGAGCTGAAAAAACTCAAAGATGTCACGATTTATACCTTCATTCTGCCTTTAAAACAGCAGTCAATTGCGCCGTCCAAACAGGTTTATTGTGAAAAAAATCCGGCCCAGGCCTGGGAAGACCTGATTGGTCAAGGTATACAGCCTAAATCGAAAAAGAGCTGTAGCAATCCAATTGAACGTAATAAACAGCTGGCACAATCACTCGGTGTAAATGGCACTCCAGCGATTATTTTCTCGAATGGTTTTAAGGTCATGGGCGCTCAGCCGGCAGAACAGATTGAACAAGGCTTCAAAGAATTCGGCCTGTAAAATTCTGACTATGCTCAATAAAAAAAGAGCACCTATCTAGGTGCTCTTTTTATGAAAGAAACTTATTCCAAGCAGAGCTTAGATTCGTTTACGTTTGGTCACCATATTATAGATAAATAGGATGACTACGGCACCAATCACTGAGGCAATAAAGCCTGCGGCAGAATCTTGGGAATACAAGCCCAGCATACGTCCAGCAAAGGTCGCAACCAGTGAACCGGCAATCCCCAGCAGGGTCGTAACAATGAATCCAGCCTTGTCATCACCAGGATGAATCGCGCGTGCAACCAGACCCGCAATAAAACCCACCACAATCGCAACGATAATTGACCACATCAGTATACTCCTTGTTATCATGTCTTTGTTTTTACATCAGGTTTATCTTGCGGCAAGAAAAGCCCTGAAAAAAGTCATGTCCTGCAACGGGCTGTTGCGTTTTTGTTTGCTGTGTTACTGAAATGATTCAAGAAATAAAAAAAGTGGCACGAAGCCACTTCTTTTAAACCGGTTCTTAAAGACCGATTTCACCAATAAATGGAATATGACGGTATTTTTGATCATAGTCCAGGCCATAACCGACAATGAACTTGTCTTCGACTTCAAAGCCCAGGAATTTTACTTCCAGCTCGATTTCACGACGTGAAGGTTTGCTCACCAAAGTGCACAGTTCAATTGAATTTGGCTGACGGGTTTGCAGGATTTCCAGGACTTTGCTTAAGGTATTACCTGAGTCGATAATATCTTCAACCACCAGCACATCTTTACCACGGATTTCACCGTCCAGATCTTTCAGGATTTTGACATCACGGCTCGAAATCGTACCGCCGCCGTAGCTGGATACAGTCATGAAGTCGAGTTCATGTGGCTTGGTAATGGCACGACACAAGTCTGCCATGAAAATCACTGAACCGCGTAACAAACCGATAAGTACAAGCTCTTTGTCACTATTGGCATAGTGTGCATCGATTTTAGCACCAAGCTCTTTGACTTTAGCTTGAATTTCTTCAGCGGAAATCATTACGCTCATTTGAACGGTCATGGGTAGATACCTAAAAAATAAAAATAGCAAAATAAAAAAGGTGTTGACCTGCAACACCTGAATTGCAGCAATTTTAATACATCCTTGCTTGAGATGCACCTGTTTTACTTGCTGTAAATGTAATCAATTTTCGGGCTGCTGTGAATCTCTCTTCAGCGCAAAGGCACAGACGGCGACGATTGCAGCCAAAATGATCCTGCGCTGACGCGATTTATTGGGCCTTGACATAGACAGCCTGTCCATAGACATAAGTTGCTGCAATATTACGGTCATCTCCCAGCATGGTCAGTGCAAAAAAGGTGTCTTCAATATTTTTGGCTCTGCTCTGACGCAGTTGTTGTAAAGCGGTGGCATTAAGATCCAGCACCACAAAGTCTGCTTCTTTGCCCGCATTGAAATTCCCCAAGCGGTCATCCAGACTTAAGGCTTTCGCACCACCCAAGGTCGCATGATATAGCGATTCAAAAGCCGAAAGTTTTTCTCCTTGCAGCTGTTGTACTTTATAAGCTTCATTTAAGGTTTGGAGCTGGTTAAAGGAGGTTCCTGCCCCGATATCAGTACCCAAGCCGACTTTCACGCCTTTATCCCAAGCTTTCTTCAGCGGAAATAAACCGCTACCCAGGAACAGGTTTGAGGTTGGGCAGAAGGCAATCGCAGAGTCGGTTTGATGCATGCAATCCCACTCCCCTTCTTCCAGATGCACACAATGCGCAAATACGGATTTAGCGCCGGTCAGTCCATAATGATGATAGACATCCAGATAGCCTTCACGTTCCGGAAAGAGTTCTTTTACCCAGGCAATCTCATTTTTGTTTTCACTGAGATGAGTATGGATATAAACATCTGGATATTCGACTTTTAACTGCCCTGCTTTTTCCAGCTGTTCAGGCGTTGAGGTCGGAGCAAAACGTGGCGTAATCGCATAAAGATTACGTCCTTTACCATGCCATTTCTCAATCAGGGCTTTAGAGTCGCTATAGGCAGATTCTGCAGTATCCGTCAGGGCTTCAGGTGCATGGCGGTCCATCAGCACTTTACCGGCAATCAGACGCATATTCTGTGCTGTAGCCGCTTCGAACAGTGCTTCTACCGAAGCCGGATGAACGGTACAGAACACCAAAGCTGTGGTTGTGCCATTCTTCAGCAATTCCTGAATAAAAAACTGTGCAATTTTCTGGCTATAGGCTGGATCCTGAAACTGGATCTCAGTCGGGAAGGTATAAGTATTTAACCATTCCAGTAGCTGTTCCCCATAAGCACCGACCATTTCGGTTTGCGGGAAATGGATATGGGTATCAATAAAACCTGGCACGATCAGCTGCTCAGGATAATGAGCTACCTGCACTCCTTCAGGCAGATGCTGCTGCCCCTCTTCCCAGCTGCCAAACCATTGAATCTCACCATTCTGGCTGATGAGCAAGCCATCTTCTACATATCGCACTTGGTCGTGAATTTCACGCGCTTGGGCAACCGTATTCTTGATATCCAGGAAGCGACCGCGTATTGCCGTCGTTGCAATGATAGAAGACATTTAAAACCTGCGCTTTTTGATTTTTTCGATTGATTGTAGCTGAAAAAATTAGCATGTTTATATGAACATTCATATTTAACCATGCGTATTTTTTATGAGATCAGACAATCACGAATAATTTCAACAGAGCGTGCGTATACAGCTGAGCTTATAGACAAATAAAAAAGCCTGCATCAGCAGGCTTTTTTTATGATTAGCTTTACAGCGTAGTTTCGTTATGTTTCTTGCTATGACGAATCGACAAAATCGCAGTCACCGTCAAGACAATCACAATAAAGCTCAGTGAAATCCAGATCGGCATATGGAATACATCCAGCATCAGCATCTTAAAGCCGATAAAGACCAGAATCAAACCTAGGCCATAAGGCAGATAATGCATTTTTGAGGCTGCACCTGAGAGCAGGAAGAACATTGCACGCAGGCCTAAAATCGCCATCAGGTTCGCTGTTAAAACAATAAAGGGATCGGTGGTGACAGCGAAAATGGCTGGGATCGAGTCTACCGCAAAGATCACATCAGAAGCTTCCACCAGAATCAGCACCAGAAATAATGGCGTTGCCCACAGGACACCGTTCTGATGCACAAAAAATTTATTGCCACGCATTTGCGGCGTAATCCGGATATGTTTGCGTAGCCATTTCAGAACTGCCATATCTTCAATATCGGTATGCTCTTCTCCTTGGCCGCGCAGGAATTTAAAACCGGTATAAACCAGAAAAGCACCGAAGATATACAGAATCCACGAGAACTCCTGTACGAACCATGCGCCAATAAAAATAAAGATGGTCCGCAGAATAATGGCACCCAAAACGCCATAGAGCAGCAGCTGGCGTTGCAGTGCAGGAGGAATAGCAAAGGCAGCAAAGATCATCAGCCAGACAAAGACATTATCAATTGCCAGAGATTTTTCCAGCAAATAACCGGCAAAGTATTCCATCACCTTCTGGTTTGCCAGAGCAGCCCCTGAAGTCTGTTCCAGATACAGCCATAATGCACCGCCAAATAGGGTCGCTACACTGACCCAGGCAATACTCCAGTAGGCGGCAGTACGGACTTTGGTGGGCTGTCCGTGCTGATGCTTAAAGCCGATAAAATCGATGACCAGCATCACTGCAACGATAATGAAAAAAGCCAGATACAGCCAGGGTGTACCAATTGTTTCCATGGGAATTCTCCACATCGGACGACTGGCCATAAAAAAACCTTGACCAGCTGCCAGATGAAAAACATCTATAACAACATGATCAAGGTCTTGCCTACATCTTTGTGCTCTACTGGAGGAGATCCAGTGGCATTTCAAGATGCTCAGATACCGACTTTTTGCAAAGTGTAATGACGATATTCTGACACGTTTAAAAACTGAAATTTCATTTTTAAACGTTTGGAGGAGGCTACTCCCCTTGTTCAAACTCAATTCTGTTTGAGCAATTGCTCAATATCAGATGAGCATGACAGATTTTATGCATAATCACAAATTATTTTACAAAAAGCAGCGTTTAATCAGCGGCTTTGGGCAAAAAGTCCAAACGCTGAACCAAATAAAGACTAAGCAGAAATCCAAGGATCGCCAGCCCTGCGCCTACCCAGCCAATGCTCGATAGCCCGATCTGAAGCGTGACCATACTGCCAAGCAAAGCTCCTCCGCCAATCCCGACGTTATACAGGCCTGAATAAATGGCCATGGCAACATCTGTGGCATCTGCAGCTAGGTTCAGGGTTTTGGATTGTAGAGCCAAGCTGAAACCAATGATGCTCAAACCCCACAGCAGAGATAAGCCAGAGAGGCCTGTGACTGTGCTCGACAAGGGCAATAACAGCAGCATGGAAATAACCAGTCCAAAAGTAAAAGCAGGAATAGTCATTTTCGGAAACTGTGCGGCAAAGCGGCCAAACAGATAAGAACCCAAGAATCCTGCTCCGCCATAGACCAAGAGTAAAGTCGTGGTCTGGGCTGAATCAAAGCGGGCAATATTCAGGGAAAATGGTTCAATATAACTATAAGCGGTAAATTGCGCCGTAATCACCAGAATGGTGAGAGCAAAGACCAGCATTAAGCTTGGACGTTTGATCAGGCTTTTTAAGCTGCTGATGGAGCCTGAATTGACACTTGGAAGCAATGGCAAGGTTTTGGCCAGAATCAGGCAAATGATCAATGCGAGACATGCAATCAGGGCAAAACTGTTACGCCAGCCATATGCCTCACCAATCATCCGGCCAAATGGAATACCGAGCACCATTGCCATCGCCGTTCCGGTGGCCAATAAACCGAGTGCCTGAAACTCTTTACCTTTCGGCGCAACTCGGACTGCGAGTGATGCGGTAATCGACCAGAACAAGGCATGCGCAATGGCAATCCCTATCCGGCTGATCACCAGCGTGCTAAAACTCCAGGCAAAATAGGACAGCACATGACTTAAAATAAAGACCGCAAAGACCAGCATCAGTAGAAAACGCCGTTCTATGGCTTTAGTGAGCAGCATGATCGGAAGAGATAGTAGGGCCACGATCCAGGCATAAATGGTCAGCATGATGCCGGCCTGAGTGGCGGACATGGCAAAGCTTTGCCCGATTCCACTCAGTAAGGCCACAGGAATAAATTCAGTAGTGTTAAAAATAAAAGCCGCGCAGGCTAAAGCGATGACACCAATCCATTGCTTGGTGACGGAAGAAGCGGAAGATGAGTCAGACATACGAAGTTGCATGCAAAAAGATGCTGCATTCTAATCCTGTCTTTCTGAATTAGGGAGTAGTTAAAATTAAATTTTTGGGGTGACATGCGATGACTCAAACTGCATCACCCTCAATCAGGCAAAATAGAGAAATAAAAAGTTATCAATATTTGAAAAAATTCACAGGAAATGATGAAAGAAAATAAAAAATTTAATCTAATATTAAAAACTTAACAATAATTCATATTATTTCTTGAGGAAGATGTTTTAAATTAAATAAACCAATAATTTTATCAAGGGATCAGCCTTCAGTATGGACATTCAACATCAAGATTCAAAACGCGGCGGTGTATTTTTTATGGAGGAAGATGGTCGACGTCTTGCTGAAATTACATATCAGTGGCAAGAAGCATCGACCATCGTGGCTGATCATACCTGGGTAGATAATTCCTTACGCGGTCAAGGTGTAGCACGCAAAATGCTGGATGTGCTGGTCGATTTTGCCCGCAAGAATAGTTTAAAAATTATTCCCCAGTGTTCCTATGTAGATGTCATGTTTAAACGTGATCGCAGCCTACAGGATGTTGCAGCTGCTATTTAGCAATTGAATTAAACTTATCCAAAATAGAGATATGTTGTAATTTGCCCTTAAGTGCAGGTACAGAAATACGCTGCAGCAGGTTATATACGCCATAACCTGCCATCAGGCCTATGCTGTTCCATAACACTTCTTCATATTTACCTAACAGCATAAGTATTCCCATCGTCAGGCTTACACTGATATAAAAAAACATACGACGGCGAACAAACTGTAAAAGCGTCCAGCCTACAAAAACTGAACTGAGCAGAATGTTGGTCTCGGTCGTCAAGGCCATCTCATTCAGCATAATCAAAAGCATAAAACATATACACAACAACGCTACAGTGAAAATCAGATCTTTTAACATCAGGTTTCACTCCTTCATCATTATCGCTATATATCTGAAATCATTGATTTCCTCTCAGGAGGTAATTGTTAGAAGTTTTCTTTGGAAAAGCAAACCTAAAACAATGTAAGCAAAAACGGATATTTGCTTAAAAAATGATCGACTTAAATTAAAATAATTGATTAAATTATGCTTTTAATTCTTTCTTCAGTGAGATGACCTTATGCTACAGCTTTGCTACGCCAGTGAACGGATAGAATCTGAACAAGAGTTATTACAGGATCTTAGCGATATATTATCTGTAGCGAGAAAATTTAATAAAGCTCATCAGATTAACGGGGTTTTATATTATTCCCACGGTAAGTTTTTTCAATGTCTGGAAGGTGAGGCAGAGGTGGTAGAAAATCTGTTTCAGAGTATTTGCCGTGATCCACGCCATCATCAGGTGCTTCGCTTTCAGGATGCAACGGTAGAACGTCCACATTTCTCGGAATGGTCAATGAAATATGTCCATAAACACAGTGAAATTTCTTCTTTATTTTCACGTTTCGGTTTAGGTCAGTTTGAACCTCATGCACTGCAACAGGAACAGCTGGGGGCATTCCTGGAACTGCTCTATCGTCTGGATGAAAATCAGGCCAATCTTGCTTCTCCTCAAGGTTATAAACAGCGTGGTTATATTCCCTATTTTTAATTGATGCTAAAAAATAAAAAAGTCCGCATAGCGGACTTTTTTGTTGCCAATGATGATCTAAGTCATTTCAATCATGACCTTTAAAGCCTTTTCGTCAGAGGCATGTTTAAACACATCATAGGCCTTTTCAAATTCAGCAAACTTGAAGTGATGGGTGGCCAGTTTTTCCAGTGGCAGTTTGCCGGAGCAGCAGGTTTTGAGCAGCATCCCGGTGGTATTGGTATTGACCAGGCCAGTGGTGATGGTCAGGTTTTTAATCCAGAGTTTATTCAGTTCAAAATTGACGGATTTACCATGTACACCAACATTGGCCAGATGGCCGCCTTCTTTCACAATATGCTGGCAAATATTCCAGGTGGCTTCCAGGCCCACCGCTTCAATGGCACAGTCCACTCCTCTTCCATCAGTGAGGTCCAGTACACGTTGAATAGCATCCTCATTGGCTGAATTCACGGTATGGGTGGCACCGACAGTTTTGGCAAATTCCAGCCGGTTATCATCGACATCGACCATGATGATATTGGCTGGAGAATAAAACTGAGCAGTGAGCAAGGCACTCATGCCGATTGGGCCGGCACCGACAATCGCCACATTGTCTCCCGGTTTGACCTGACCATATTGCACACCAATTTCATGTGAGGTCGGTAAAATATCTGAAAGAAAGACCGCAACATCTTCATTCAGACCTTCTGGTAGGTGATAGAGAGAAGTATCGGCAAATGGGGTTCGGACATATTCGGCATGAGTGCCGTCAATCATATAGCCCATGATCCAGCCACCCTCGTTTCTACAATGGGCATATAGCTGTTTCTGACAGTTTTCGCAGGTGCCGCAGCGGCTGACACAGGAAATAATCACCCGATCACCTTTTTTAAAGTTTTGAACTGCAGAACCAACTTTTTCCACAATACCAATACCTTCATGACCGAGAATCCGGCCATTAAAGCTGCCGGTTTTTTCTTTTGCGACCTCTTCAATTTCGGGGTTTTTACCTTTCCAGATCCCGAGGTCGGTACCACAAATGGTGACTTTGCTAAGTTTGATAATGGCATCAGTAGGTTGCAGAATTTGGGGAATAGGACGTTCTTCAAAACGAATATCATTGGTGCCGTAATACACCATGGCTTTCATTGTTGTCATGACAGATCTCCTAAGGGAATGAGGGTCTGAACAAGAGAGATAAAGTTATTTTTTTGCTGACTTTGTACCTTGGAAAATAATCAGGAGGGTGGAGAATGAAAGAGAATGGAAATGCTGTTGTTCTTATTGATTGTGCCTAGAGCACTCAAAGACTGCAATGGGTCTTATGTTCAGATTGCAACAAAAGATAATGAAAAGAAGAAAGATAAATTTTAGCTGTTTTAATAGTGAAATAAGAAAGTTGATTTGAACTTGAATGAAGTTTAATTTTCTTAAAAAAGATAGAAAGCGAATTTAATTTTTAAAATAAAAAAGCCCGCTATTACGGGCTTTTTTATATAAATTTTTAAGCTTTTAAGGCACTAATCAGTTTTTGATGCAGACTGCCAAAACCACCATTGGACATGATTACCACCGCATCGCCCTCACCTGCTTCAGCCACCACGGTTTGGATAATCTCATCCAGGGTACGTGCAACTACAGCTTTATTCGGTGCAGCGTCAATTACCGGTTGCAGATCCCAGTCCAGACCTTCAGGTTGATACCAGATCACTTCATCCGCCAGACGCGCGGAATGTGCCAAACCATCTTTATGGCTGCCCATGCGCATGGTATTGGAACGTGGTTCAATAATCGCCCAGAGTTTGCGTTCACCCAGACGTTTACGCGCGCCTTCTAAGGTCGTATCAATCGCCGTCGGATGGTGCGCGAAATCATCATAAACCTCGATACCACGGACTGTGCCTAACAGTTCCATACGGCGCTTAACACCGCCAAAGTTTGAAAGTGCTTCACAAGCCGTTTCAATAGAGACACCGACATGTTCAGCAGCAGCAATCGTTGCCAGTGCATTGGCTACACTATGCTGACCCGTCATATTCCATTTCACTTCGCCTTTCACGATACCGTGTTGCAGCACCTTGAAGTGAGAACCATCTTCTGAAAGCTGTTCAGCATAAAGCTCAGATTTTTCATTGGCATCTAATGAAGTACGAACCACAGGTGTCCAGCAGCCCTGCTCTAGCACTTCATCAATATTCGTTTCAGTAATTGGCGCAATAATACGGCCTTCACTTGGAATGGTACGCACTAAATGGTGGAACTGTTTCTGGATTGCCGCCAGATCATCAAAGATATCGGCATGGTCAAATTCAAGGTTATTTAAAATGGCAGTTTTCGGATGGTAATGCACGAACTTGGAGCGCTTGTCGAAGAAAGCAGAATCGTATTCATCGGCTTCAACACAGAAGTATTTGCCACCACCTAAACGCGCGCTTTCTTTAAAGCCAAGCGGAACACCGCCAATCAAAAAGCCCGGTTCCAGACCGGCCTGATCCAGCACCCAGGCCAGCATGGTGGTGGTGGTGGTTTTACCATGGGTGCCGGCCACGCCCAGAACATGCTTGCCTTGCAGCACATGATCGGCCAGGAATTGTGGACCTGAAACATATGGTAGACCGGCATTGAGCATATATTCCACCGCATCAATACCACGTTTCATGGCATTACCGACAATCACCAAGTCCGGATGCGGCTGTAAATGGCTGCGGTCATAGCCCTGCATTAAGGTAATGCCTGCATTTTCCAGTTGGGTCGACATCGGCGGATAAACATTTTGGTCGGAACCGGTCACGGTATGACCCAGGTCACGCGCCAACAAGGCCAGAGAGCCCATAAAAGTGCCACAAATACCCAAAATATGCAGATGCATCCGCTGTTACTCCACTGCGTGTAAGACCGTACCATTCTTGTTGATGGCCTGGTCATGATGTATTGAATTGTCAGCAACGATAGCAAGGCTGTTTCGGAAAAGATAGTCATTCTTGTAGGGATTCGTTGACTGGAATCCGAAAAAATTAGGCATTTTCCAGGTGGATGCTAACCGTGAAAAAAATCCACATGGCCACACTGCTTTTTTAGCCTGAAACCGTACAATAGGCTGATGTTTTCTGGATGCTGCCGCCTATGTCCTTCCCTTTACTGCTGTTAATTATTTCCAACTGTTTTATGACTTTGGCCTGGTATGGACATCTGAAATTTTTGCATGGCGCACCGCTGTGGCAGGCCATTTTGTTTGGCTGGATGATTGCCCTGCTCGAATACGCCTTTATGATTCCGGCCACGCGCTTGCTGGCCCAGCATGGCTGGTCACTTGGGCAAATGAAAATTACCCAGGAAGTGGTGACCCTGCTGGTCTTTGTGCCGTTTATGCTGTATCTGTTCAAGCAGCCGTTTAAAATGGATTATCTTTGGGCCGGTCTGTGCCTGCTTGGTTGTGTTTACTTCGTTTTTCGCAGCAGTTAAGTCTTATTCAGGCTGTGGCAGATGTGGAAAAAGTGCGGCGAAATCTGCTTGAATCAGCGCCCGTTCTGGTGCGAAATCAAAGTGATGTAAACAGCGTTGTAGCACTTGCATTGCCATCTGCGTGGCCGCCTGTCTGAGTTCCGGTTCCGGCACATTCTGCTCAATCATCGACAGGCATTTCAGCAGGCGCTGATTTAACTCCAGATTCTGGGCAGAATCGCGGGCCAGCGGCATAAAGCTGCCATAAATCAGGTCTTGCAGATCAAAGCACTCAATACTGAGATGCGGACAGTCACAGCGCGTCGCCTCCGGGTCCGGGCGACTGTCAATCAGAATCCGGGTCAGCGCATTCAGTGCGCTAATGCCAGAACCGACATCATTAATTGCACTCGACATGGCTTTTTGCCCGACCTCACTCATCACCAGCAGACAAAAACGCGGGTCCTGCAGAAAACTGCGATTGGTTTCAATAATCAGATGCTGCAGAATCTGATTGTGGATCTGCTGTTGCTGTTCTTCGGACAGCGCCTGCGGGCTATAGACTTCGACCAGCGCAGTCATCGGATCTAAAAATTTGCCCGGCATAGATGGCAGATGTAAATGCAGTTGCTGCTGCGCGGCAATCTGCTCCAGTCCGGCCAGATCGACATGGTTAAAATAACCGGTTGTGCTGCTATAGACGCAAAAGCTGGGCGCAAAGGCAGGCTTATGCCCTGTTGCCCCCAAATCCGGTTGATGCCGGAACTGGCCCAAGGCCTTTTTGGCCGCAGTTTCAATCTTGTCGATGGTGGTGGTTAAATTGCCGAGTTTGGACAGGGTTTGTACCCAGTGAATCAGGGTATAAATCAGGTACATCAGCACCAGAATGGTACTGATAAACAGCACAAAACGTCCGGATGGACCGTAGTACTCCAGCCCCAGGGCAATTTTGGCAATCACTGCATAAATAAAAGCGGAAATAAAACTGGAAATGGCCAGCCGGGTGTTGTCATCGCTCATCATCAAGCTATAGGCACGTGGTGTGCCGCTGCTTGAAGCCGAAGCAAAAGCTGCCACCATAATCGACAATGAGAAGGTCGTCACTGCCAGCATGCTGGAGGCAATAATATCCAGCAAGCTGCCCAAGGTGTCGATGCTGATATTCGGTACCGTACTGGCCGGAATAAAATACTGGCTGGCGATGGCAAATAATGAAAAAAATGTCGCAAAGATGGCACCCAGCGCCGGCATCAGCCATAAGTTTTCTGAAGGGTTTTGTAGCCAGATTTTAAGTTTGAACCACATGGAAACTGCCCTGAAAATATCTTTAATCTAATCTTAAGTTATTCATTACAAAAAGCTTTATCTTGATAGTTATAGCGTTTTTTTTACCGCTGTATGTCCTCTTTTTGTATTTTTGGCCTATTGCCATCATTGTATTTTCTTCAGTTTTACAAACAGATAATTTTAATCTTTATTCTTGCGCCGAACTTTAGCCAGCCGGTTTTTCAGTCTATAATACGGAGCTTATTCATTAAAGCTTGGCTCTCGTCGAGATTTATCTTTTTTCACTTAGTCTCTGGAACATTAGCAATGAATGCGGCCGCAGCACAAGACGCTCCTCTCGTTGGAATTATTATGGGTTCTCAATCTGATTGGGCAACTCTCGAACACACTGCCAATATGCTCAAGCAGCTTGGTGTCCCATTTGAAGCGGAAGTGGTTTCTGCGCACCGTACCCCAGACCGTTTATTCGAATATGCCGAAACTGCGCGTGATCGTGGTATTCAGGTGATTATTGCCGGTGCGGGTGGCGCTGCCCATTTACCGGGCATGTGTGCAGCCAAGACAGATCTTCCAGTGCTGGGTGTGCCGGTTAAATCTTCTATTTTAAATGGCGTCGATTCACTGCTGTCGATTGTACAAATGCCGGCCGGAATTGCGGTAGGTACCTTGGCAATTGGTCCGGCCGGTGCCACCAATGCTGCCATTATGGCTGCCCAGATTCTGGGTTTAACGCGTCCAGAGATTGCGAAAAATGTCGCAGATTTCCGTGCGGCACAAACCGAGAAAGTCGCAAGTAACAATATTCCAGGTCAAATGTAAGTCCAAGCTTAATACGGGATCAAACACAATGGATAAAACCATCGGTATTTTTGGTGGCGGCCAGCTAGGCCGGATGATGGCACAAGCCGCACTACCTCTAAATATTCAATGTACGTTCTTTGAAGCCAATACGGACTGCCCTTCTGCGGCTTTGGGTCCGGTTTTTTCAACCAAAGCTGTAAATGGCTTGCAGGACTTTATCAATAGCGCAGATGTCTTCAGCCTAGAGTTTGAAAATACGCCGCTGGCTGATGTAGACGTTTTAACGCAAAACAAAGATCTGCATCCGCCACGTCAGGCATTAGCTATTGCACAGCATCGTCTGTCTGAAAAAGCCCTATTTGATGAACTGGAAATTCCGGTTGCACCGTATAAAGCGGTGACTTCACTGGAAAGCTTGCAGGTGGCCGTGGCTGAGCTTGGCTTGCCGATCGTGCTGAAAACCTCTCGTGGTGGTTACGATGGTAAAGGTCAGTTTGTTTTACGTTCAGTCGATCAAATTGATCAGGCGTGGACGGAACTCGGCCCTGCTGGTGAACTGATTGCAGAAAGTTTTGTGACTTTCTCTCGTGAAGTATCCACCATTGCGGTACGTGGTCAAAATGGTGAGGTCAAAACCTGGCCATTGGCTGAAAATCATCACCATAACGGCATCCTGTCGCATTCCATCGTTCCGGCACCCAATAGTGCGGATCTGCAGCCAGTCGCGCAGGATTACATCACTCGCCTGCTCAATCACTTGAATTATGTGGGTGTCTTGACCCTTGAGCTGTTTGTGACAGACAAAGGCCTGTATGCAAATGAAATGGCACCACGTGTGCATAACTCAGGTCACTGGTCGATTGAAGGCGCTGTCTGCTCGCAGTTTGAAAACCATATTCGTGCGGTCGCAGGTCTGCCACTGGGTTCAACTGAAGTGGTGCGTCCAACCGTGATGGTGAACATTATCGGTCAGCATCCCAAATCTGAAGATGTCCTGACTTTAGAAGGCGCACACCTGCATCTGTACAATAAAACAGAACGTGAAGGTCGCAAGATTGGTCACATCACTTTGATGCCCACAGACAGCGCTCAGCTGACCACTTTATGCCGTCAACTGGCGAAGATTTTACCGAATCCATTGGCATTGAGCGAAGATATGACCATCTAAGCTTTAAGCTGCTGATAAAAAAAGCGATCACTTCGGTGATCGCTTTTTTATTTGTCCAGATTCAGGCATGATTGCGCCTCTTTAAAAATCCCCTGCCATTGGTCGGATCATTTTTAAAATCAATTGCTTATAAACTGATCAATTGAGTATAAATATAATAATTTAATTCGCTGCTATTTTGGGCTGAATTCTGGGTTATTCACTTGTGGATAAACTTAATATTGAGTTTGAATTTAAAACTGGAAATAGATTTTGAATTTAAATTCATAAAAATAAATTCAAATTTAAAAATGAACTTTGAATTTAAACTTCGCTGCTTAAATTTAAATTCAAAAATATGAATTCAAATTTAAAAGCTGATCAATGAATTCAAAGTTCTGAATTTAAATATAGTTACTTCTAATAAAAATGAATTTAAAATAGAAATACTATATACCAGAAGCCTTTGGCTGATTGAGCAGTCCTAATCTAAAGACAAGTTATCCATAATAAATTTTTAAATTCAAAAGTAATTTCCTAAGTTTTGAATTTAAATTTAAAAAATGAGCCTGATTTGAATTTAAAATGGACTTGTGGATAAGTTTTTAAATTTAAAAGCTACAAAATGAATTCAAAAGTGTAGGAATTATGAATTTAAATTTACGCATTGGCGCTTTAATTTTCGTCATGAGCTGCTAAGGTAGAAACATAATTCAAAATCTAAATATTTAAGGGTCTTATGCAACGGCTTGCACTTTTTGTTGGTTCTTTGGTTTTAGCTGCTACACAGGCACAGGCAGAACTGATTATTAATGGTCAGCGTGTGACATCAACGGATATATCCTCTGTTCCGAGCAGCCCCGTCAATTATGCGTCCCAAAATAATTTTCAGAATTGTCTTGCCAATTTGCGCAGTCAGGCGATTGCACAAGGCGTAAGTGGTTCAACCTACGATCGTTATACGCAAAATTTAACACCCGATTATTCTGTGATTGAAAAGCTGAATTATCAGCCTGAGTTTTCGACTCCGATCTGGGATTATCTGTCCGGACTGGTGGATGAAGAGCGTGTGCAGCTGGGTCGACAGAAACTGCAGCAACATCGTGAGGTATTAAACCGGATTAGCGCAGCCTATGGAGTGCCGGCAGAAACGATCGTAGCCGTATGGGGTGTAGAAAGTAATTTTGGAGATATTTCCGGAAAATATCCTTTATTACAGGCCTTAGGTACTTTGAGTTGTGAAGGTCGTCGTCAAAGTTATTTCCGTGGTGAGTTCTTTACCACCATGAAATTGCTGCAACGGGGTGATGTCTATGAAAACCAATTAAAAGGTTCATGGGCGGGGGCTTTTGGTCATACTCAGTTTATGCCATCGACTTATGATGAGCTGGCGGTTGATTTTGATGGGGATGGTCGTCGTGATTTAGTCGGCAGTATTCCTGATGCACTGGCTTCTACAGCTAATTTCCTGAAAAACCGTGGCTGGCAGACTGGCCAACCCTGGGGCTTTGAAGTAAAAATTCCACAAGGTATGTCTGTTGCAGGCGAAGGCCGACGAAATAAAAAATCACTGAGTAGCTGGATGAACCGTGGTGTGGTGCGTGCTGACGGTACTCCGCTATTACAGGGCAATTTATCAGAATCTTCTCAGGCTGGCTTATTGGCACCTGCAGGCGAAAATGGACCGGTATTTTTAGTCTTTAAAAACTTTGATGCTATTTACAGCTATAACGCAGCAGAAAGTTATGCTTTAGCGATTGCACATTTATCTGACCGCTTACAAGGTAAGGGAAGCATTCGGGCAGCTTGGCCAACCGATGATCCAGGCACGTCACGTGCGGAACGTCGCGAGATCCAGCAATTCCTGTTAAACCGTGGCTATGATATTGGTGAGGTAGATGGTCTGATTGGGGATAAAACTCGTCAGGCGATTCGTCAGGAACAAAGCCGTCTGGGTTTAAGCCCGACCGGTCGGGCAGGACAGCAAATCCTGCGTGCATTTAGAAATGAAAATGCCAAACTAATGATGCGTTAGGAAGAATTTAGACATGATCTAAATATGGTTCTTCATCATAAAAAAGGTCTGCAAATATGCAGACCTTTTTTATAACTATATATAGTGAGCTTAAAACTGCTTTTATACAGAGGTAATCGTACCTAGAACGCGATAACCGGATGCGCCTGTCACAGCCGGCAGATTGCCGCTGAGTTGATTCATAAAACGCATCGCCAGCCAGGCAAAAGCCGTGCCTTCCACCCAAGTCGGATTTAAGCCAAGGTCGGCTGTGGTTTGTACGCTCCAATGATGTTTACGCAAACGCCAGCGTAACTGTTCCAATAAATGTGAATTATAGGCACCACCACCACAAACATAAATTTCACCGGTATCCAAACCGGAACGGTAAATGGCTTTTTTAATCGCACGGGTCGTGAGCTTCATTAAGGTAGCTTGCACATTCTCTGGTGTATCTTCAAGTTCATCATATTGAAGATCATTGCGCCAATCAGCAATCTGTTCATCCAGCCATTCCAGATTAAAGTCTTCGCGGCCGGTACTTTTAGGTGGCTCTTTTGAGAAGAACTCATGTTCCTGTAAACGGTCTAATAAGCTACGGATTGGCGTGCCATAAGCTGCCCAGTTACCATTTTCATCAAAAGGCTGGCCGGTATAACGCTGACACCAGGCATCCATCAGAATATTGGCAGGGCCTGTATCAAAGCCATAGACCTGATCCGATTGACCTGCCGGCAGAATACTCACATTGGCAATGCCGCCCAGGTTCAGAATCACACGGTGAATACTCTCATGCTGGAAAATATCTTGATGGAAAGCGGGGACTAAAGGTGCACCTTGGCCGCCAGCAGCCAGATCGCGACGACGGAAATCGGAAATGACCGGAATCTGGGTGATTTCAGTAATGATATTTGGATCACCAATTTGCAGGGTAAAGCCATGTTCAGGACGATGCCGGATGGTCTGACCATGCGATCCAATTGCCTTGATTTGCGATTTGTTTAAATTATTTTCTTCAATCAGCGTATTGATGCCATGACCAATCATCTGTGCCAGTGCGACATCAGCTTTGCCCATGCGGTCGATTTCATTGTCATCTGGCAAAGTCAGTGCCATCAGTTCATCACGAAGATCGGGATCAAAAGGCAAGGTGAGGGTAGCATGAAGCTGAAGTGGATCAAAAGAAGCAGCAACAATATCGACACCATCCATGCTTGTGCCGGTCATTACCCCAATATAGATCGCTGTCATGATTATTCTTAAGCCTGCAATGTGCTGAAAAAGTGTTAGTATATCGCACAAATTGAATAACTGATGTATTTGGATTTTGTGATGTCAAATTTCCTGCCGGCTGAAGAACAACTTGCCCTCATCCAACGAGGCACCCACGAAATTATTTCCGAAGAAGACCTTCTGAAGAAATTAAAGCAGAATCGTCCTTTAAAAATTAAAGCGGGTTTTGACCCAACTGCACCGGATCTGCACCTAGGTCATACAGTTTTAATCAATAAATTAAAAGTATTCCAAGACTTGGGTCATGAAGTGTACTTCCTGATTGGTGACTACACTGCAATGATCGGTGATCCAACGGGTAAGAGCGCAACCCGCCCGCCATTGTCACGTGAGCAGGTGTTGGAAAATGCAAAAACCTATCAGGAACAAGTATTTAAAATTCTTGATCCAGACAAAACCAAAGTCGTGTTTAACTCGGAATGGTTTGCACAAAAAACTGCAGCTGACCTGATTCAATTGGCATCACAACAAACAGTTGCACGTATGTTAGAGCGTGATGACTTCACCAAGCGTTATAACAACCAGCAACCGATTGCGATTCATGAATTCTTATATCCATTGGTTCAAGGTTATGACTCAATCGCTTTAGAAGCTGACGTGGAGTTAGGGGGTACAGACCAGACCTTTAACCTGTTGATGGGTCGTACCCTGCAAGGCCGTTATAACCAGGAAGCACAGGTGTGTATTACTGTGCCAATTCTTGAAGGTCTGGATGGCGTGAACAAGATGTCTAAATCTTTAGGCAACTATATTGGTGTATTTGATGCACCGGGCGCGATGTATCAGAAAGTCCTCTCTATGCCGGATTCATTGATTGAGCGTTATTTCGATCTGCTCAGCTTCAAATCTATAGAAGAAATTCAAGGCTTGCTGAAAGAAATCGAAGAAGGTCGTAACCCGCAAGAAGTAAAACGTATCCTTGCGCTAGAATTAGTAGACCGTTTCCACGGTGCTGAAGCTGCCGCTCATGCCCATAAAGGTGCAGGTAATATCATTACTGAAGGTGAACTGCCTGAAGGTACGCCAGAAGTGACCATTTCACGTGGCGAATTTGGTGGTGAGATATTCATTACTTCAATTTTACGTGAAGCTGGCTTAACCAAAAATGCTGCTCAAGCTAAAGATGCCTTAGGTCGCGGCACTGTAAAAGTGGACTGGAAACTAGTTGATGCGTCTTTTTCTGTGAAAGAGAACGTAACTTTAATTATTCAGGCCAGCAAAAAAGCAATTGCAAAAGTGACCTTCGTTGACTAAGGCTGGTTCTAAGTTATTGAAATAAAAGCAGGCTTCGGCCTGCTTTTATTTTTTAAGTTGTATATGAATTATATAAATATAGAAATTAAAAAAAACCTTATAAAAACAACATTTAAATTTTGCCATTTGGCTTGCATTTCAGGTTTTTTGTGTATAAGATTTATTCGTCTAGAGATTCCGTGAAAAGCATATCTAGAGGGTAATGATCAATAACAGACAACTCCATAATTGATCAGGTCTCTAAGTAAAGAGACAAGTTAATATAATGTGAATAACTATAATAATGACGTAATGGATCGGGTAAGGATTCAATTCTAAGGAAGAGATTTTGGGAGAGATCTCTTCCTTTTTTATTGGTGTTGTCTGGCTATATGTTCAATCTTCAATAAATTCAAAACAAAGATGGATGAATCAGCTTGGATTAAGGTTAAATCCATGGTGAGGTAAATGAATCATCTTTGAATCTCAATCCATCTATAAAAAGAAAGGTAAATAAGGTGTATCAATACCAGACTGAACAGATGTTTGATGAAGACATCGATTTCATTTTGCGTTTTCTCTTCGAATATGAGTCTGCTGAGCGAAAACAAAAATCTTTTGATCAGGTACAGGTCTTATTTCAGCAATTAGATCTTGCCTCCCACTATTTACTCTTTTCATTAGTCAAAGAACGCCTGCCACGTCGGGCCAAATTATTGTTTGCTGCTGAAGACTATAGTGGTAAGAAAGAAGTGATTGAGGAAGTGATGCAGCACTGGATAAAAGATAAATACTCAAATGTGGCTTAATCGATTTTAATCTTCTGCTTATTCTTCTGCGCTTAAGTAAGATTTCCGGATGATCTGAAACCTAGAAAGATCATATCCTTATTTTTGTTCTTTAAAACCGAGTGTTAAGAAAAATCTGTATACAGCAAAGATTTTGATCTTACAAAAAGCTCTATATAAGTCGGATAGAAAACAGCAAAATATGTAACCTGATATAAGAGAGTTTCGGAAAATTCTGGATACAGCCCTTAAATTGTACGGTCTTATTTAAAAATCACAGTTTTTTGATAGTTATCAGGTCTTAATAAATTTTACTGTTTTAAATTGAATTGCAATGAATATAGCTTTTATTGAAGAAAAACGCTCAAAATTTAGATAAAAAAGCGATTTTTTAACGAAATTCGTAGAAAAAAGATACATACGTGAAAAATATAGTGAATTGGGGGTTGCAATGATTCTGAAATCCTCTAGAATGCACCCATACCGACGAGATAGACGGAAACGAACGAAAGGCGAAGCGTTGAGTTGTTAAGTTTATCGAAGTTCAGCTTCTGACATTGACGAGATGTTAGAAAGATCATTAAGAGATTATGAAGAACAACTTGTGTGGATTTTTACTGGTTGATTGATCGAAATTATTTTCATTGATTGATTGGTTTGAATTACTCGAAGTTTATTTGAGCGAAATTTAAGTCAGAAAATTGATGAGCCAAGTTTAAGAGTTTTACTTATAAAACTCGAAATGATTTTAACTGAAGAGTTTGATCATGGCTCAGATTGAACGCTG
>NZ_VPDK01000024.1:0-44709 GCF_013417725.1 Acinetobacter sp. YH12233 | reverse complement strand
TCAAACGAACAAATAGAGCAGATAGAATTTGCACTCAACCATCGTCCTAGAAAAACACTAGGTTGGTATACACCGAGTGAAGTTATGGCTGGTTTTTATACTGTTGCACTTGCCGCTTGAATCCGCCTTATTAAACAATTAAAAATATATAAACTTATTCCTTCTTAAATTTATTTTATATTCTTAGTCGATAATAAATAAGCCCGAGAATTTACCATTCAATAAAATAAAACTAATTTTATTGATTTATTGAAAAAATAAAAAAAATACCTATTTGTAGTTTTTTTATACCCAGTATCTACAAAGCTAAGTTGTCAGTGATACATTTTTGTGGGATAAGTAAATAAAGGAATAGACAATTTGCAAATTGAAAATCCAGTCTTTTGCCCTGATAAATCATCTACCACGATCACAAACGATATAGACTTTTGGAGAGCCGCTCAGGTGACTAAACAATATCTGACTCATCGTTGTCTGATTGCGCCACCCCATGCAAGTGACGATTTTTTTGCGCATACGGTCATTTATTTGGCCCGTCATGATGAAGATGGTGCTCAAGGGATCATTATTAACCGCCCTGCTGGTATTCAAATTAAAGAATTGCTGAATGATCTGGATATTGAGGCGGATAATGTCAATCCCCATGAAGTGTTGCAAGGTGGACCTTTGCGACCTGAGGCCGGTTTTGTCCTGCATACCGGTCAGCCGACCTGGCATTCTTCTATTGCTGTGGGTGAAAATGTTTGTATTACCACATCTAAAGATATTCTGGATGCGATTGCGCATAATGAAGGCGTAGGCCGCTATCAGATCGCCTTGGGTTATGCGAGCTGGGGCAAACATCAGCTTGAAGAAGAGATTGCCCGGGGTGACTGGCTGATCTGTGAATCCGATATGGACCTGATTTTTAACTTACCTTATAACGACCGCTGGGATGCTGCCTATAAAAAAATGGGCGTAGACCGAACCTGGTTATCTTCCGAGATTGGACATGCCTGATGTAAACGCGCCAAACACCATTATGGCGTTTGATTTTGGTACACAGAAAATGGGAATGGCAGTCGGCCAATCCCTGATTGAAAGTGCCAATCCCCTCCCTTTATTTCCCATGAAAGACGGGATTCCGAACTGGGACGAATTACTGAAAATTGTAAAAAACCATCAGCCAAGCCTATTTTTAGTGGGACTTCCACTGAATATGGATGATAGTGAATCTGAACTGTCGACACGGGCACGTAAATTTGCCCGCCGTTTACGTCATCAGACCAATATTGAAACCTTGATGGTGGATGAACGCCTGACCACTCGTGAAGCACGGGATGAACTGGATCATTATCAGGCACAAGGTCGCGGCAAAAAATTGTCTGCGGACAGTATTGCTGCTGCCCTCTTGATTGAAAGCTGGTATAGGCATCCGGCTGGACTGCAACCCTAAATTTCTTTTAAATATAAGCAATAGCATCTTTCGAGATGCTATTTTTTTTGAATTGAAGAATCTCTTTTTTAGTTCATTGGGATACTTTTAATCTAAAAACAATAGAGTGCCTTCATCAATCATTTTTTAATTATTCAACAATGAGCAAAGAAACTCCCTTATCCTAATTTCTCCCTGAGAGAAAGAACTTTAAATACGAATGGACTAATATTTTTTATTTTATGAAGAGATTTAACTAAGGAAAAAAATAACGAAAGGTTAGGTTAATTCTAGGTTCTAAAACCCGAGTCGTTTTCCGGATACAATGTTTCCAGTAGTGTTGGGTCTGTCCTCGCATCACAATCAACTGACCACTTTGTAAAAGCAGATCTACTGTTTCATTCTCTGTTTTGTGTTTAAAGCTCATCTTGCGGGTTGCCCCCAAACTGAGGGATGCAATCACATTTTCCTGTGACGTTCCCTGATATAAAGCCGCTTCATCATCACTATGCCAGCCCAGACCTTGCGAACCATCTTCATATAAATTGGCCAGACAGGAATTAAACGAATGACCGACCAGCTTTTCAATATGCTGTTTTAACCGGAACAGACCCGGTGTCCAGATCTGAGCCTGCTTGAAACTTCCAGAGTAGTGATACTGATAATGTTCATCGCCATACCACACCACTTTTCGTCCCGTAATATAATGCTTGCCAAATAAAGTGACTTCATCCGCTTGCCAGGCCAGATGAGCTAAAAAATCCTGTAAATATTGCTGGCTCTGCTGCTCATTTAAAATCTGCCCATAATCCTCTACCACCCCATCAAAAGGTAATAAATTCACTTGGGGTTCTGGGGCAAACAGGTCCAAAGTCATTTAAAATTAGTCTAAAATTTACGATATCTTGCTGAAAAGATTGAGACTTGACTGGAAAAATTACAATCCAATTTCACAAATAAATACAACATTTACTCTTGTGAGTACCTCTATTCCTGCCTAGACTAAATTCAACTTTGACAATAAAAATAATTGCTTATGAATTTATGGCAGCTGTTTTTAAAACTTCGTCCCTTTGTCAGCCCTTATCGGCTCCTGGTGATTGCGACCCTCATTCTGACCCTGATCGGTTCCTTTACTGCTCAGGTCAATGCACTGGCCCTGCAATATGCAGTCGACAGTATCAATGCTTTGCTGGAACAAGGACAAGGGCTAGATGAAGGCTGGCATATCCTGATCACTATCTCTGCCATTTTACTCGGTAAGGAAGTGGTGAATGCACTGGTACAGTTTGGACAGAAGTTTTATGGAGAAAAGCTGCGGATTTTTATTTCCCAAGATCTGGCTCAAGGCATTATTGAAAAGTTTTTAAAGTATCGGCTGGCATTTTTTAATCAGGATAATAATCAGGCCGGAAAATTGCAGACCCGGATCGACCGCGGAATTGGCTCCCTCACCCGACTGGTCCAGATCTTTTTCATTGATATTTTTCCTCTATTTACCAGTGCAATTGTCGCGCTCGGATTGATGTACTATGCCAATTTTTATGTCGGGCTGGTCGCCACAGCGATTGTACCGATCTACTTCTGGCTCACCTATAAACAGGCACAAAAACTTGGTGGATGGCGCCGTAGTCTGAGAGATGGCCGGGAAAAAAAGAGTCAAGGCATTCTCAGCATCATCAATTCAATTACGGTCATCAAATCCTTTAACCGGGAATCGATTGAATCAGACAAGCAGCTGAGCTTGCAGCGTGAACTGACCGATAACCAGATGAAAACCCGGCAGACCAGCTTCCTATTTGATGGTCTGAAAACCTTTATTGAACAGATCGGTATAGTCCTGATTATTATTCTGACCTCCTATTTTGTACTCGATGGCCAGATGAGTATCGGCATGATCATGTACCATGTGCTGCTCTTTAATAACGTCTCTGCCCCGATTCGCTCGCTGCACCGGATTTATGATGAAGTGAATGATGCCATGATCTATTCAGAAAGCTTCTTTAATATTCTGGAAGCGGATGCTGAAATTGAGCAAAGCGGACAGCAAAAACCGCCAGTTAAAGGCCGATTTGAGCTAAGTGGCGTGAATTTTTATTATCCAAATGGGCATCATGCTTTAAAAGATATCAATATGGAGATTCGTCCCAATACCATTACCGCACTGGTAGGGTTATCTGGTGCTGGTAAATCAACCTTGATCAGTCTGCTCGATAAATTTTATGAACCACAGGAAGGCCAGATCAAGCTGGATGGGATCGACTTAAAAGATTATGACACTCAATATCTGCGTGATCATATCGGATTAGTATTACAGAAAAATCATATTTTCCAGGGCACAATTTTTGACAATATCCGTTATGGCAAAACCAATGCCAGTATGGATGAGGTGATTGCAGCTGCTCAAAAAGCCTCAATTCATGAACAGATTTTACAGCTACCGGATGGTTATGATTCCGATGCCCTGCAACTGTCCGGCGGTCAGCAACAGCGAATTGCCATCGCACGGATGTTCCTGAAAAACCCGCCGATTATTTTTCTGGACGAGCCGACGGCGAGTCTGGATGCCATTGCGACAGAACAGATCAAACAGAGTCTGGACCAGATCAAGCAAGGTCGTACCGTAATCATCATTTCACATAGCCTGTCGCAAATTATTGATGCGGACTATACCTACGTCATGAAAGAAGGTTGTATTGCTGAACATGGTGAACATGGTGAACATGGTGAACATGGTGAACATGGTGAACATGGTGAACATGATGCACTTTATCATCAGGATGGCGTGTATAAGGAAATTTTTGATGCGATGGCCAAAAGTCTGAATATTGAAAAAATTGCCAAGACTTTTGAAGATGATGCAGAAGAAGAAACCCATAGCTAGCTTTTCTATCCTCATCAAAAAACCTCCAGTACGGAGGTTTTTTTTATTTGAATTGGGGCGATTTAACGCTGCACTCTCTGTTCAATTTCTTCGACACTGCTATGCCGTACATCCAGGCCCTTGACCATATAAATGACCTGTTCCGAAATATTACGTGCATGATCTCCAATGCGTTCCAGCGAACGTAGTACCCAAAGTACATTAATCACCCGACTAATATGCCGTGGATCTTCAATCATATAGGTCATTAAAGTACGGGTAGCGGACTGATATTCCCGGTCAATGTCGGCATCGGCCTGCATCACGCGCAGCGCTTGGTCTACATCCAGACGCGCAAAAGCATCCAGTGCATCATGAATCATCACTCGAACTTGGTTACCAATATGTCGGGTTTCCATATAACCGCGTGGTGAACCACCCTCTTCACACAAAGTCTGGGCAATACGGGCAATTTTCGATGCTTCATCTCCAATCCGTTCCAGATCGGTATTGGCCTTGGACATGGCAAGCACCATGCGCAGATCAATAGCAGCGGGATGACGGCGAGCCAAAATCAGGGTGAGTGCTTCATCAATTTCACTTTCCAGGCGGTTCACAGTATTGTCCTGAAACTGCACCTCAACCGCCATTGCAGCATCTGTATCCAGCAGCGCATGAATGGCATTGGCGACCTGCTGTTCTACCATGCCGCCCATGGTCATGAACTTGGTATTTACGTCCTGCAATTCTTCATTAAATTGCGAAGAAATGTGATGACTAAGTACAGGATTATTGGGACTCAAGGAAATCTACTCCTGAACAGGAAAAGGCAAGAACACATCATGAAATATCATTAAAGCATGACCATCATGAAAGTTTGATGACAACTTGTTAGCCTTTTTTAAGAGCGGTCATATTCAATGAGCCAGGCATTCATCTCTGCCAGTTCCTTTTCTGTCAATTGTCCTACCGAAGCCTGTAATTGTAGTACATGCAGCAAATAATCATATTTGGCATTCAGATAATCGGTCTTGGCAGAGAAGGCATTACGCTGCGCCAGTAATACATCCACCATGGTTTTTAAACCTTCCTGATATTGAGCTCTGGAGGCTTGAGAAACGATATCTGAAGACTGCATCGCTGCTTTACGTGCATTCAGCTTGGCCTCATCCGTTTCTACCTGCAGATAAGACTGTTTGACATCAGTGTTGGCTTTGCGGATTGCGGCATCCAGTTGGGCTTCACTTCGCTGCACATTTACGCCGGCCTGACGAATACTTTTTTGGGTTCGGCCCCCGGTAAACAGGTTCCAGTTAACTTCGACACCAATCTGGTCAAAATCCCCATTGGTTGATAACACTGTTTCAGGAGTCTGCTTTAAATAGCCATAGGTTCCGACGGCTTCAACCTGAGGATAGAGAGCCGCCTGCTCTACCCGCTTGGCATCTTCCGAATAGCGTTTCTGCAAACGGGCCTGTAGAATTTCCAGATTCTGGTTTTGTGCCAGTTCGGTCCAGGAACCGATATTACTCGGAACAGGTTTCTGAAACTGGAAATCCTCACGCAGAACCGCCAGATTTTCCTGATAGGGTCCAATCAACTGAGCCAATTGTTCCTGTGCCAGCACCAGTTGTACCTGTGTAGAAATCCGGTTAGCTTGTGCACTTTGGTATTGGGCATTGGCTTCACTGACATCACTTCTCGCCACGAGCCCTTCTCGAAGTTTGGCATTCATCATCCTTAACTGTTCTGATAAAGCCTGCTCTTCCTGTAAATAAGCCGTAGTTAAAGACTGCTGACGTAAAACATTAAAATAGGCTTCTGCCACCTGCAAAATATGCTGCTGCTTTTGCAGGCGCAGATTAACTTCGCTGAGTTCTACCGAGGTTTTAACCTGCTTATAACCCTGCCAGGCATCCCAGCGGAATAAAGGCTGACGTGCAGTGACTGCAATCTGCCGTGTGGTCGTACTCGAACCTTGTAGTTCCCCAAATTCGGCAGGCAAACCTTCTATCGATGAATTATCAGCAGACTGGTTTTTACGGGTCACATTTCCAGATAAAGTCACAGTCGGCAATAAATTTCCGCTGGCAATGCCCAGATTGAGCTGGTCCGACTGGTATTGCAACAGATTCGCCTGCCAGTTCGGATCATTCTGCTGGGCACGCTGATAAGCTTCAAGCAGATCCAGCGCAAACAGTGTCGGACTGACACCCAATAAACAGGCACTGACGATGAGTTTTAATTTCATTTTATAGTTTTCACCCCTACAGCCATTTCAATCATCAGATTAAGGCGCTTTAAACCCAGCAATACTAAAGATTTCTTTTGATTTTTTACGTATGACTTTTATTAATTTTCTCTTATAGATCCACGATTTTATTCAATATTCCTCCTATTTTCCTCTTCCTGCATCCTAGCTTAACAAAGCCATTCACAATACTACACATAGAATTTGAATTAGATCTATACAATATAGCTCCCAGTAAGGCAGTTATTTCTGATTTCATCTATATAGAGTCCTGAAGCATAGTGTTAACGCGAATTCATTCGATATTCAAAGTTTGTTTTGTTTTCAGCAGTTTGCTGTTCGTAGGCGGATGCCAGCAATCCTCAGAACCGCAAGTTGAAATGGAACAGGCCGAGGTTAAAACCGTTCAATCTCCCGCGAACGATTTCACTCTCATGTGTGAAAATATTGAAAAAAACATGTCCCAGATTAATGAACAGCGCACCACTTTTGCCCTGGAACAGATTAATCAGGACCTTAAAGTGTGTCTGCCGCTCATGGAACTGGCCGAGCAGAAACACCTGATGCAGCGTTCCACAGAAATGTATCAACGCTTCCTGCATGTGGAACGTACCGAATTCCAACAACGTGCTTTCGAGCAATATGCTCTGGATATGGCTCAGCATCCTACTATTCAGCAAAGCCACTTTGAACAGTTGACCACACGCGACCAGTATTTATTGAAGCATAAAGGTCAGGCCTATGTAGAACTCTTAGATCAGGGCAATGGCACGCTACAATATCGTCGTAGTCCGGAATATCTGGTACGTATCTTTGCGCCGTATTTACCAGCTGCCGAAAAGGTATTTATTGAAAATCTGGCTGAGCAGAATATGGAACCGGTCTTGGTCGAAAAACGCTTACAGCTTGAAGCTGCCAATATTGCCGCTCGCGCTTTATTCTGGGAAGATTATCTGCAAACTTATCCGAAAAGTAGCTATCAGCGCGATGCCGAATATCTGCTGAAACAATATACTTATTTCCTGTTCAGAGGCAGCGAGCAATCGCCAATCTCTGAGGATTATCGTGACCGTTATTCAGTAGAAACCAGCCATCTGGAAACTATTATTGGTCTAGCGCGTGGTCAGAAATCCAAGTTATCGACACAGGCGCAATTATTTTTAGAGTTTCTGGACATGAATCCTGAACAGCGTCAGCGTGCCTTAGCTGCGGAATATCGTGACCGTTCCAGCACTGAACAGATTTTATATTATGCTCAAGTCACCCCACCCTCACAGAACTATGGTAAAGACTGCTTTAAAGATGCCATCTGTCTTTAAAACAATCTTTTCTTAAAAATCGATGAGATAGCCGAAAATCAGCAACTCCTCCCAATTTAAAGCTACTTTTTAAATACCAACTAAGCTAAGATTTAGCCTCGCTTGACGGAGCGCGAGTAATAACTCGCTGAGATCACTTAAATCAGCCTTTTCGGCCATTTGATAGTGAGTACCGTTGAACCTGATCAGGTTAATACCTGCGTAGGAATCAAGCCATCTAAAAACGACTACCCTTGTTTTATCTACTCCCAGATAATTCTGTCCACGTTTTTGGTCGTGCTTGATTCGTTGATGTCATTCATAAGGATCATTGCAATGAGCCAGTTAACGAATCTTTCTTCTGAAACTCCCCTTACTCCACACGAACAGGAAGCGCGTGATCTGACCCGCATTCTGCCTGCTTCGCGTAAAGTCTATCTACAAGGCTCACGTCCTGATATTCAGGTGCCGATGCGAGAAATTTCTCTCAGCGAAACCCCGACTGGTCTGGGCGGTGAATATAATGCACCGTTGATGGTCTATGACACTTCAGGGGTTTATACCGATCCAAACGTTGAAATTGATCTGAATAAAGGCCTGCCAAATCTGCGTGAAGGCTGGATTGAACAGCGTAATGACACAGAAATGCTAGATGATTTAAGTTCTGAGTTTGGTCGCCAACGTCTGCGCGATATCCGTACTGCCAATATCCGCTTTGCCCATATCCAGAAACCACGCCGGGCTAAACTTGGCCAGAATGTGACCCAGATGCACTATGCCAAACAGGGCATTATTACGCCGGAAATGGAATATATTGCGATTCGGGAAAACCTGCGTCAGCTGGAAGGTACCGATATGCGCCAGCATCCGGGACAGAATTTTGGTGCCAAAAATTTACAGGAAATCACCCCTGAATTTGTCCGTCAGGAAGTCGCTGCAGGCCGTGCCATTATTCCTGCCAATATCAATCACCCTGAACTGGAACCAATGATCATCGGGCGCAATTTCCTGGTGAAAATCAATGCCAATATCGGGAACTCCGCACTAGGTTCAAGTATTGAAGAAGAAGTGTCAAAAATGACCTGGGCCACCCGCTGGGGTGCCGACACTATTATGGATCTGTCGACTGGTCAGAATATTCATGAAACCCGTGAATGGATTATCCGTAACTCTCCAGTGCCAATCGGTACCGTACCAATTTATCAGGCACTAGAAAAAGTCAACGGTGTAGCTGAAGACCTGACCTGGGAAATCTTTAAAGATACCTTGATTGAACAGGCTGAACAGGGCGTGGATTACTTCACGATTCATGCCGGTGTGTTATTGCGTTATGTACCACTGACCGCGAATCGTCTGACTGGTATTGTGTCACGTGGTGGTTCGATCATGGCACAGTGGTGTCTGGCACATCATCAGGAAAACTTCCTCTATACTCATTTCGATGAAATTTGTGAAATCATGAAAGCCTATGATGTGTCTTTCAGCCTTGGGGATGGCTTACGTCCGGGCTGTATTCAGGATGCCAATGACGAAGCGCAATTTGCCGAGCTACGGACTTTAGGTGAACTAACGCATCGTGCCTGGGAACATGATGTACAGGTGATGATCGAAGGTCCTGGCCATGTACCGATGCATATGATTAAGGAAAATATGGATCTGCAGCTGGAAGTCTGTAAGGAAGCGCCTTTTTATACTCTTGGGCCGTTAACCACAGATATCGCACCGGGTTATGACCACATTACTTCGGCGATAGGTGCCGCGATGATTGGCTGGTACGGTACGGCAATGCTTTGCTACGTGACACCGAAAGAACATTTAGGCTTGCCGAACAAGAAAGATGTCAAAGATGGCATCATTACCTACAAGATTGCTGCACATGCTGCTGATCTGGCCAAAGGCCATCCAGGGGCTCAAGCACGTGATAATGCTCTGTCTAAAGCCCGTTTTGAGTTCCGTTGGGAAGACCAGTTTAACCTGAGCCTGGATCCGGACACAGCACGCAGTATGCATGATGAAACCATGCCAAAAGCGGCGCATAAATCGGCTCACTTCTGCTCAATGTGCGGACCAAAGTTCTGTTCAATGAAAATCACGCAAAATGTGCGGGATTATGCCAGCCAGTTATCTGCTGATGAAACCCCGGCTGTAACGCAGGCAGAGATTGAAGCCGGCCTTAAGCAGATGAAAAACGATTTCCACAGCTCTGGTCAAAAATTGTACCACAAGGTGTAAAACCGTAAAAAAAACAGTTGTTTTCATAAAAATCTCAGATAGGATGAAAAAAATAAGTTATTTCATCCTTTTCTGAGTTATGAATATTATTAAACAAGCCTCTTATAATAAAAAAGATTTTAGGATAGAGGCCCGTGAGTTTTTATATCGGGGATTTATTCAGGTGGAAAAAGTCACGTTACGTCATCGTGTCTTCCATCAGGAATCTTATACACCTGCATTGCAGCGTGAGCTCATCCATCGTCCTGAAGCCGCTGGGGTACTGCTGTATAACGATCAACAGCAAAAATTCGGCTTGATTGAACAGTTCCGTATTGGCGGGCTGGATGATCAGGATACGCCATGGCAACTAGAAGTCATTGCCGGTGTACTGGATGGCGATGAAACGCCTGAGACCTGTATTCGCCGCGAAGCTTTCGAAGAGTCAGGCTGCACTGTTGATTCCTTACAGCATCTTTTCAGTTTCTACCCTTCTGCCGGTGCCTGCTCGGAACTGTTTCATCTTTATGTCGCCCAGACTGAACTGCCTGAAAAAGGCGGTATTTTTGGTATGCCGGATGAAGGGGAAAATATCCAGCTGCACATTCTGGATTATGCCGATATTCCGACCTTGCTGAGTAATGGTCGCCTTAGAAATGCACCTGTGATTATGGCCTTACAATGGCTACAACAGCATCAACAGGCTGTCCCGTCAGGTTTAAGGGGGCAGACATGACATCGGAAAAATTCAATCCTGCATCGACACAAGAATGGACCATTATCCAGATTTCTGACACCCATTTGATGGATCAGCCCAATCTGGAATTCGCGAATATGAATCCCGAGCAGAGCTTCCATGAAGTCATGCAGCATATTCAGCACAATTTTCCAGAAATGGATGCACTCGTACATACCGGTGATCTGGCACAGGTGCCGATCGCAGAAACCTATACGCGTTATTTAAAATATATCCAGTCCTGTCAAGTGCCCTATTACCAGATTCCGGGCAATCATGATGACATCAAGGTCTTTCCTTTTTATCAGGATCGAGATCAGGCTCATGCGATTCATTTTGGCAACTGGACCCTGATTTTACTAAATAGTGCAGTCCAGGATCGGATAGATGGTTGGGTAGAGCAGGCTCAACTGGAACAGCTAGACCAATTATTGCTTGAATATCGTAATCAGCATGTGGTTGTGGCTTGCCATCATCATCCTTTTGCGATGAAGTCGCACTGGATTGACCAGCACCGGCTAAAGAATGCCGAAGATCTAAAAGATGTACTGGCCCGGCACCAGAATGTGAAGCTGGTTCTGTTTGGTCATGTGCATCAGGATTCCTGCAATGAATGGCACGGTATCCAGTTTTTATCGACGCCATCGACCAGCGTACAGTTCAAACCCAAGAGTGATGAATTCGCGCTAGACCAGGCGGCACCTGGCTATCGTGTATTACATTTGAAACAAAATGGGGAGTTCGATACACATATCGAACGTGTGACCTTAAGCCAGCAAAATATTAATACCGAAATTTCAGGTTATTAACTTTGCATTTTATTTTTTTTGAATTACTTTATTGCAACCAAAGGAAATGTGATATCTATAATCCAGACATCAAAGACTATCAAAAAGCATAAAAAGTCTATATGATGACGACCCCCGTAGGAGGATAATCTTTCTACAGGGTGGATAAAAATTGCATATCACCATATTTTTTGCGTATTAACATACGCATATGATGAGGAATGCCCTA
Organism: Acinetobacter sp. YH12233; assembly: GCF_013417725.1. Lineage (NCBI taxonomy): Bacteria > Pseudomonadati > Pseudomonadota > Gammaproteobacteria > Moraxellales > Moraxellaceae > Acinetobacter > Acinetobacter sp. YH12233. Next base: position 32,919 of record NZ_VPDK01000024.1, on the reverse strand, counting down.
AATGGCGAATGACAACCAAAATCAAGTCTTAGACGAACAAACTGATGTTGTAGAGGAAAAACCTACAAAACGTGTGCGCAAATCTAAGCCGAAAACGACTGAGGGTGGTTCTACTGCTAGCTTATTTGGTATTGAACCTTATCAACCTAAAAAAAATGAAGAATACATGTCTGAAGGGCAGCTTGAACACTTCCGCCAAATCTTGATGGCATGGAAAGCTGAACTGATGTCAGAAGTTGATCGTACTTTAAATACGATGCAAGACGAAAACACTGCACTCCCTGATGTAAACGACCGTGCGACTCAGGAAGAAGAATTTGCCATCGAACTTCGTACTCGTGACCGTGAACGTAAATTGATCCGCAAAATCGAGCAATCTATCGAAGCGATTAAAAACGATGACTACGGTTTCTGTGAAACTTGTGGTATCGAAATTGGTCTGCGCCGTCTAGAAGCACGTCCAACTGCAACGTTATGTATCGACTGCAAGACTTTGGCAGAGATCAAAGAGAAGCAAAATAACGGTTAAGCATGTCTTTAAGTAATCCCTCCCTGACCCTCCCTTTATCAAAGGAAGGGAAAGCTGAAGAGAATTACGTGGGCCGGTTCGCGCCATCGCCAACCGGCCCTTTGCATTTTGGTTCACTCATTACCGCAGTCGCTAGCTACTGTGATGCCAAAGCCCATCAGGGGCGCTGGCTAGTCCGCATTGAAGATACCGACATCCCGCGAATTTATCCCGGCAGCGAAGAACATATTTTGCGTGCCTTGGATGCTTTTGAATTCGAGCCAGATGGAGAAATCATTTACCAGAAAGACCGTCTGGATATTTACGAAAATGTGATCCAACAACTGCGTCAGCAGGGTCTGGTCTATGCCTGCCAATGTACCCGCAAAATGCTGGGTTCCAATCATATTTATCAGGACACCTGTCGTGACTTAGGTTTGTCTTTTGAACATCAGGCAATTCGGGTCAAGGTTGAAGATGTTGAAATCTGTTTTGAAGACCGTCTGCAAGGCCGACACTGCTCACAACTGAAAAAGGACTTGGGCGATTTTGTCTTAAAACGCCGTGATGGCATCATCAATTATCAGTTGGCAGTTGTGGTCGATGACTATCTGCAAGGCATGACCCATGTAGTCCGTGGTGCAGACCTTTTGGACAACACTGAACGTCAGATTTACCTAGGTCAATTACTAGGTTATCCGCGTTTAAGCTATATGCATTTACCACTGGCAATGAATGATCAGGGCCAAAAACTGTCCAAGCAAAATCTGGCGCAAGCACTGGATCTTGATCAAGCTCCCCTGCTCTTGCAAAAAGCACTTCAAGCCCTCTGTCAGGCGCCCGTAGAACTGGATCGCCCTGCTCGTATGCTCGAACAAGCCGTCGCACAATGGGATATCTCCCGAATCCCGCATACAACTGAGCTACAAGGTCACTATTTATAAAAACAGGTTTTCACTTAAGCTAAAAGCAATAACACAGGCGAGTGAGGGTCATAAAAATGTTTTTTATTTTTGGTGTAGGACCGAAAACCAAAGTCATTGAGAAAAGTCAGTTTCTTTGTCCAGTCTGCCGAACCCGTTCTGGGTATGAACTCAAACAGCAGCGTAATTATTTTTCTTTATTTTTTATTCCGCTGATTCCACTTTCCAAGGCGAAAAGTACTTTTGTGCGTTGCCTGAACTGTGGAACTGTCATGCCGAGCACAGTGCTTAACCATGCTCAGCCTGATCCACAGCGTCCGTCTAATCTAGAAGCTTGATTCTTCCCGACTTGGATTAACTTGTTGAGTCGTTGAGTCAATTTTCAGAATCAAACTGATCATCACTGCACAGACAATGAGTGATGAACCACCATAACTAATAAATGGCAGGGTCAAACCTTTGGTTGGCAATAGACCCATATTCATCCCGGCGTTTACCAGAATCTGTAACAGGAAAATGATACTGATCCCATAAGCCAGATAACCTGCGCGCAAGTATTGATGCTGCAAGGCACGATGTCCAATCCGGATACAGCAGACCATCACGGTAAAGGACAGAATCAGAATGGTAGAAATACCCAAGAAACCAAATTCTTCCCCTAAGATCGCCAACATAAAGTCAGTATGCGCTTCCGGCAGATATGACATTTTCTGGATACTATGGCCTAGCCCTACTCCGGTCCATTCACCACGACCAAACGCCATCAAGGCATTAGAAAGCTGATAACCGGTACCGAGCGGATCTTCCCAAGGATTCGAGAAAGACAATAAACGTTGTAAACGATAAGGTTCCAGAGCAATCGCAGCAGCAAATGCACCCAATAAAGTAATAAAAGCGACACCGAACTGAATCCAGGGTGCACCAGCCAGGAAGAATACACCGAGCATGGTCAGGGTGATTACCACTGTTGCCCCTAAGTCAGGCTCAAGAATAATCAGGCCAACGGTTGCACCCATGATGGCACTTAATCGTACCAAGCCTTTGATATTATTACGAACCTCTTCAGCACGACGGACTACATAGTCAGCGGTAAAAATCGCCATCATGACCTTAGCGACTTCGGAAGCCTGCAAGGTAAAACCGGCTACCCGAATCCAGCGCTTGGAGCCGTTTACTTCAGTCCCGACAAAGAGTACGGCGACCAGCAAAACAATGGTAATAATCCATAAAAAGAAAGTGTTATTGAACCAGACTTTTAATGGAACTTTATAGGCTAAAAAGGCTGCACCCGCCGCAACCAGAATCGAGATCGCATGTCGGGTCACATAATGGAAAGCATTCTCATGCATCCGTTCCGCATAAGGCATCGAAGCCGATGCCACCATGATCGAACCGATGCACAGCAAAGCCAGCACACAAAAAATCAGCACATTACGCGGATTAACTTCAGCGGGTAACTTAGGTACCCACTGCTGATAAAATTGATTAATTTTATTGATCGCAGTCTGAGCAAACTCAGCCATATCACGAATCCTTGTTATTCTTAATTGAGTTCATTCACATAGGCCACAAACTTGCGACCACGTTCCGGATAACCGGAGAACATGTCAAAACTTGCACATGCAGGAGACAATAACACGACATCATGTGCCTGAGTGCGCTTCTGACAAATTTCTACTGCTTCCTGCAGGCTTTCCGCATGAATCAATTCAGTCGTACCTGCAATCGCTTCTTCAATAATTGGGCGGTCCACGCCAATCAATACGGCGATTTTTGCATACTTAGATAATGAGTCACGTAAAGCAGTAAAATCCTGACCTTTACCCTGACCACCAAGAATAATGGCAACCTTACCGCTTTGAGCTTCGATCGCCATGCCTAGACCATCAAGTGCTGCGAGCGTTGCTCCGATATTGGTTCCTTTGGAGTCATTATAATAACGTACCCCATTGAATTCTTTAACAAATTCGCAGCGATGTTCCAAACCTTTGAAGGTTTTTAACGTATCCAGCATAACGTCCATTGGCAGGCCAATTGCTTCACCTAAAGCTAAGCAAGCCAAGGCATTCGCCACATTATGGGTACCTTGAATGTACATGTCAGAACTTTTGAGCAGACGTTCACGACCACGTGCCAGCCAGATTGTGCCATCCTTATCTTTGAGAATACCGTACTGGTTGATGTCCGGTGCATTCAAACCAAAGCTCTGCATCGGTGTTGCATCTGGAACCAGTGGACGGGTCAGTGAATCATCACGGTTAAACACCACTTTTTTCACGCCTTGGAAAATACGGTGTTTGGCGGTGTGATAACCCATCATGTCGCCATGACGATCCAGATGGTCTTCACTCATATTCAGAACAACAGCCACTTCAGCCTGCAAGTTTGATGTGGTTTCTAACTGGAAGCTCGACAACTCCAAAATATACAGTTCAGGATCATCTTTGGTCAGATCCAGTGCTGGACGACCAAGATTCCCCCCAACCGCCACTTTTTTACCCGCATTCGCTGCCATCAGACCGATTAAAGTAGTTACGGTACTTTTGGCATTGGAACCGGTAATCGCCACAATCGGCTTATCAGTCGCACGACGTAAAATCTGGATTTCACTTACCACAGGAATACCTTGAGCCAGTGCTGCCTGGATTTCAGGCAGTTTTGGATCGAGTCCCGGGCTGATGATAATTTCTTCGGCAGAGAGCAACAGATTCTGGTCAAACTTGCCAAAACTAGTCTGTACTTCCGCAGGAATCTGGTCATGTCCTGGTGGGGTAGCTCTTGAGTCCGTTACTGCAACGCGGTAGCCCTGGTCATGTAAGAAGTTGACCGCTGCAACACCTGAAATCCCGAGTCCTGCAACGACTTTTAATCCACCACGTTGTATTAACATTTTCGCCCCATTTTCTGGTCTATTTTAAAACTGACGAAATGGTAGCACTTTGCTGTTTTGAATGCTTTTTCTGTTTTGACTTTCTCTGGCATTTTTTGTGTCAGGGCGTAAAAAAATATCGTTAAATCTTCATCTTTAATCGGTTTAATAATTAATAAATTTTTATTGGAGCCATCATGGGAATAAAAGTTAAGACTATGCTATCCATAACTTGAAAGGAAAATCAGATAACGCTTCCATTCATAATATAGAAAAATAGTGGATTCTTTTCACCTAGATAAATTAATAAGTTTTTAAAAAATAAAAAATTAGGGAGCTTATTTCTAAGCTCCCTACTCATTTGCATGCTCAGTTTTTATTCTTAAACAGAATGAAAGTTTACTTCCATTTCACTGCCTGAGCTTTAGGTTTTGTACTTGAGCTTTGTTCCGATGCCGGACAGGCACAGTTACCACCACAGCCACTGGCCATAGCCGGTTTTAACCATTTCGCCAGCGTATGCCAGCCTTTGGCTGCACAGGTATCAGACAGCTTCTGGAAGACTGAGCGTGAGGTATTCGGAAATACCTTTTTAAATACCACGAGCGCACTCCAGACAACCAGTACCGCTACAATCAGAATTTCAATCATCTCAATCTCCCATTCACATGATCATTCAGATCGAGCCAAGGTTTCCCTTCAGCCAGTTTAACCCAAATAATGTGATGCAATTTGATAAGTCAGGAATGACATGAAATATGCCAAACCAAACAGGTAGAAGGTCATAAAGCTGACCGTTTTCCATGAACCGGTTTCACGCTTCACAGTGGCTAAGGTCGCCAGACAATGTGGTGCATAAATAAACCATACCAGTAGAGACAAGCCGGTCGCGATCGACCAGCCCAAATCACCGCCGCCACTAATCAGTGCCGCCAGACCCTCAGACATGGCATCTTCATCGACTGCAGACAAGGCATAAACCGTACCTAGTGCTGCCACGACAACTTCACGCGCTGCCATCGCCGGAATCAGTGCAATACAGATCTGCCAGTTAAAGCCTAATGGTGCAAAAATAGGTTGCATCACATGGCCCAGCATCCCGGCAAAGGAATAATCGATATCCGGTAAAGTTGCACCTTCTGGTGGTTGCGGGAACGTACACAGGAACCAAAGCAGAATGGATAGCGCAAAGATGATGCCACCGACACGCTTCAAGAAGATTTTGCCGCGATCAAGCAAACCAATCCAGACGTTTTTCACATCCGGGAAACGGTAACTTGGCAGCTCCATCAACAGCATATGCTGTGACTTGTCTTTATGGAAAAATTTCAGGATAAAGGAAACAATCAGTGCACTTAGAATACCGGCCATATACAGACCAAATAACACCAAACCTTGCAGATTCATGAAGCCCCACACGGTTTGCTCAGGAATGAAGGCTGCAATCAGCAAAGCATATACTGGCAGACGTGCCGAACAGGTCATCAGTGGCGCCACAAAAATCGTGGTCAGACGGTCACGTGGGTCACTAATCGTTCTTGAAGCCATAATTCCCGGTACGGCACAGGCAAAGCTGGACAATAATGGAATAAAGGCTCGGCCCGAAAGACCTGCCTTAAACATCAATTTATCCAGCAGGAAGGCGGCACGTGGTAAATAGCCGGACTCTTCTAGTACCAGAATAAAGAAGAACAGAATCAGAATCTGCGGCAGAAAGACCACTACCCCACCCGCGCCGGCAATAATCCCGTCAACCACCAAGCTGTTTAATAAAGGATGAGCGATCAGTCCACCCATGTACTCGCCCAACCAGCCGAAGAAAGTTTCAATCCCATCCATGAATGGCGCAGCCCAAGCAAAGACCGCCTGAAACACCACAAACATCATAATGGCTAAGCTAAGCAGGCCCAATACCGGATGCAGGAATATCTTGTCCAGAAAATCAGTACGTTTATCTTCCTGATCGGCATAATTCACCACATCTTTCAGAATGCTGGCAATCTGATGATGGTGATCGCCACTCAAACCGCTGAGTTCAGTTTGCGGGGCAGAAAATTTGTTTTTATCCAGTGCATTTTTCAGGTTTTCAATGCCTGAAGTACGCACGGCAACGGTCTCAACCACTGGCACACCCAGACGTTCAGACAGTTTCTGGGTATTAATCTGCATGCCGCGACGGCGCGCTTCATCCATCATGTTTAGCACCACCAGCATTGGACGACCTAGCTGAATCATTTCCAGTACCAGTCCCAGATGCAGTTTTAGGTTGGTTGCATCTACAACGCACAGGAAAGTATCCTGCTGGCCTTCTTCTGCAATTTTACCCTGAACCACATTACGGGTAATTTCTTCGTCCGGGCTGGTCGCATCCAGACTATAAGTTCCTGGCAGATCCAGTACGCGCACCGGTTTGCCTGAAGGAAGTGTAAAATTCCCGACTTTACGTTCAACCGTAACCCCGGCATAGTTGCCGACCTTTTGACGAGATCCGGTTAAATGGTTGAATAAAGAAGTTTTACCGCAGTTTGGGTTACCGACAAGGGCAATACGTAAGGTATCACTCATGCCGCCGCTCCCTGTTCAATTTCAATCTTGGCCGCTTCCGATTTTCGTAAAGCAAAACGCGTAAACCCCACCTGAATAAGAATCGGATCCCCACCAAAAATACCTTTGGTAATGACTTGTACCTGAGTCCCTGGTACAAAACCTAAAGTTTCCAAGCGACTGGCCACAACATCGTGGGAAGCGCCTTTACCATCAGTAGTTCGATTAACTTTTCGAATGATGGCAGTTTGTTTTGCTTTCAAATCAGACAAACGCACCGTGAAAATTCCTAAGACTTTTGTACAGTATACAAACAAATGAGAATAATTAACAAATAAGTATTAATTACATTTCTTCTTAGCTGTATAGCACATCGACATGTTCGTAAAATTAAACTAGAGTGGAGATGAGCAATCAGGCTTCTCGCTTTTAAAATTATCTTCATTAAACATCATGCTGAATAAAAAACCTCGCATTCCTAGTCCAGTTCAGATTCCTGAAGCTTTCAGTTACTTACAGGGTTTTCGCGATTATCTGATTGCCCAGACAGTGAGCCCTCATACCCGAAATGCCTATTTGTCTGATCTGATCCAGTGTGCCGAATGTCTGGTTAAACCTTTACCAGAATGGAACCATGACGATATTTCCGATGTACTGATTGAACTGACCAAACAGCAAAAAAGTCCACGTTCAATTGCACGATGTTTGTCCGCCTTACGTTCTTTTTATAAATTCCTGCGGGAACAAAAACTGCGGAGTGACAATCCGGTTGCTGCTCATAAAACACCGAAGCTGGGCCGTGCCCTGCCCAAAGACCTGTCTGAAGCTGATGTCGAAGCACTGATTCATGCACCCGATATTAATACTGCCCTCGGTTTACGTGATCGTGCTATGTTTGAAGTGCTTTATGCGTGCGGTTTACGGGTGACAGAACTGATTAATCTGCGTCTGGATCTGATTAATTTAAAACAGGGCTATTTGCGTATTGTCGGTAAAGGCAATAAAGAACGTCTGGTGCCGATGGGACAGATGGCCTGTGAATGGGTGGAAAAATACCTGCAGGAAGCACGCCCGCAATTGTATAAGACAGCGACTGATTATCTGTTCCTCACCCAGCATGGCGGCATCATGAGCCGGCAGAATTTCTGGTATGCCATTAAACGCTATGCACTACAAGCCGGAATTCAGGCTGAACTGTCTCCACATACTTTGCGTCATGCCTTCGCCACGCATTTACTTAATCATGGCGCTGACTTACGGGTAGTACAAATGTTGCTAGGTCATAGTGATTTATCCACCACACAGATCTATACCCATGTGGCACAAGTTAGAATGCAGCAACTGCATGCAACCCATCATCCACGGGCTTAAGAGCTGATTTGAATAGAATAAACTGAGAAGTTTGACGTAGCTCTATCTTTTTTTGCTATGCTAATGCTCTGTTTTTAGTCCAAGAAAAAAAAGGGTTATTATGACATTTGCCCGCACCAAAATTTTTATCGCTTGTCTGCTTGCTACCGGTCTGGGACTGAGCGCATGTTCCAATTCCAATAATTCAGATAAAAAGCAAGATACGCTTACAGCAAGTGCACCGGCGACGGGTGAAGCCTCTAACCTTAGCGAACGTAATGCACAGCAACGCCTGATTTCAACGCTCGAAGGTCATTTCAAAAAAGCGGGAATTAACGCAAAAATCACGGGTATTAAAACCACTGAAGTACCCAACATGTCATGGGTCAGCCTGGAAGGTATGGCACCCGTCTATGTGACAAATGATGGCAAATATCTGATTCAGGGCGATGTCATTCGCCTTGGAGATAAAGAGCTGCACAATGTCAGTGAAACTTTGCAATCTGACGTCAACAAGAAAATCTTTGCAAACCTTAAAGCGGAAGACCTGCTGATTTATCCAGCCAAAGGCAAAACCAAGCATGTGATCTATGTCTTTACCGATGTCAGCTGTCCGTATTGTCACAAATTCCATGAACAGATGGATGAAATGAACAGCAAAGGCATCGAAGTACGCTATATTGCCTGGCCACGTGGCGAGCAGCATATGCCTGCCATGGAAGCCATCTGGTGTAATTCCGATCGTCGTGCAGCCTTCGATCAGGCCATTGCCGGTGGATCTATCACGCCGACCACTTGTAAAAATCCTGTGAAAGATCAATATCAAATGGGTCTTAATATTGGTGTTAATGGTACCCCGGGCGTATACAGTTCTGAAGGACTTTATCTCGGTGGCTATATGAGCACATCAGAATTATTGGATCGACTTAAATAACTCATTTTAATTAGTTATTTAACTTTATTTTATAGATGAAGATATTCTGAAATGACCCTAGAGTCAGGCCGCTTTTTTAGCTATGATCTAGGCTCTCGTAAAAAACTGTTTATATTTGGAGTGTGACGTGAAACCAGTTCGTCTGGCAATCCTCGGTCTTGGTACTGTGGGTGGTGGTGCCCTTAAACTATTAAAAGAAAATGCTGCTGAGATTAAACGTCGCACCGGTCGTGAAATTCAAATTACCTATGTTGGTACGCGTCGTCCGCGTCCTGATCTGGATCTACCTGAATCAGTCAAACAAAGTGCAGATCTGCTCGATATCGTACGTCAACCTGATGTAGATGTGGTGGTTGAAGTCATGGGCGGTATTCACCCTGCTTATGAAGTGATTAAAGAAGCCATTCTGCATGGCAAACAGGTCGTAACTGCCAACAAGGCCCTATTGGCTGAACATGGAAATGAACTGTTCAAACTTGCCGATGACAACGCTGTGCAAATTGCTTACGAGGCAGCGGTAGCTGGCGGCATTCCAATTATTAAAGTGATGCGTGAAGGTCTGGCAGCCAACAAGATTGACTGGCTGGCTGGCATCATCAACGGTACAGGCAATTTTATCCTGACTGAAATGCGAGATAAAGGCCGTGCCTTTGCTGATGTACTGAAAGAAGCGCAAGAACTGGGTTATGCAGAAGCAGATCCAACCTTCGATGTAGAAGGCATCGATGCAGCACACAAACTGACATTACTGGCCTCTATTGCTTTTGGTATTCCGTTGCAGTTTGATAAAGTCTTTACTGAAGGCATTAGCAAAATTACTGCACAAGACGTGAAATATGCTGAAGACTTAGGCTTCCGTATCAAACACCTCGGTATTGCGCGTCGTGCTGAAACCGGTATTGAACTCCGTGTACACCCTACCCTGATTCCTGAAGAGCAATTGATCGCTAATGTGAATGGTGTGAAAAATGCAGTTCTGGTTCAGGCCAATGCGGTTGGTCCTACACTGTATTACGGTGCAGGTGCGGGTGCAGGTCCTACAGCTTCTGCAGTAGTCGCAGATGTCGTGGATATCGTACGTGATATTTCTTATACTGAAGATGGTGCTGGTACAATTCCGCAACTGGCTTTTGAAAGCTTAAGTGACCTGCCAATCCTGCCACGTGAAGAAATGACGACTGGATACTACATCCGGATCAATGCTGAAGATCAAACCGGAGTACTGGCTGAAGTAACCTCTATTCTAAGCCGCGAAGGCATCAGTATTGATGCAATTCTGCAGCAGTCACGTCTGAAAGATCTTATTCCTATCGTGATCCTGACTGATCCAGTCAAGGAAGCGAAAATGGATGAAGCGTTAAAACAAATTCAAGCTCTTCCTGTCATTCATGGCGAAATTGTACGAATTCGTTTAGAATCGCTTGATAATTAATCGGGTCGAGGGGACACTCTCCCCTTGCCAAGCTCTACACACAATTGGAACATCATCATGTCGAATGCCAATCGTTATACTGGTTTAGTTGACCGCTATCGCGACCGTTTACCAGTGTCTGCAACTACTAAAGCCGTTTCTCTGGGTGAAGGTAACACGCCACTGATTAAGCTTGCGAATATTCCGCGCATTATTGGCAAAAATGTTGAAATTTATGTGAAGTACGAGGGCTTAAACCCGACTGGTTCATTTAAAGACCGTGGTATGACCATGGCGGTAACAAAAGCGGTTGAAGAAGGCTCTAAAGCGATTATCTGTGCTTCTACAGGTAATACGTCAGCAGCTGCAGCAGCTTATGCAGCGCGTGCAGGTATCAAGGCGTTTGTTTTAATCCCAGAAGGCAAAATTGCGATGGGTAAAATGGCGCAAGCGATGATGTATGGTGCGATCACCATGCAAATCCGCGGTAACTTCGATGACGGTATGCGTCTGGTAAAAGAAATCGCTGACAAAGCACCTGTCACTATCGTGAACTCAATCAACCCATACCGTCTGCAAGGTCAAAAAACCATTGCTTACGAAATCGTGGATGAATTGGGCCGTGCACCAGATTACCACTGCCTGCCTGTAGGTAATGCGGGTAACATTACTGCGCACTGGATGGGTTATACCGAAGCGGTTGCAAATCAGCCTGCTGGCGAGTTTGAGCAAGTGGTTTACGACGCTGCTACTGATGCCTTCACTGGTCCTAAACCTGAAGGTCTGCCAACAATGGTAGGTTACCAGGCTTCTGGTGCTGCACCTTTCCTTCGTGGTGCACCTGTTGAAAATCCTGAGACTGTTGCAACTGCAATCCGTATCGGTAATCCACAAAGCTGGAACCATGCGAAAGCGGTTGTTCGTGATTCTAAAGGCTGGTTCGATGAACTGACTGATGCCGAGATTCTGGAAGCGCAACGTCTTCTTTCTATGTATGAAGGCGTATTCGTAGAACCTGCATCTGCAGCTTCAATCGGTGGCGCAATCCGTGACATTAAAGCAGGTAAAATTGCTGAAGGTTCTGTGATCGTGTGTACTGTAACTGGTAACGGTCTGAAAGATCCGGATACTGCGATCAAACAATGTTCTGATGCCGTAATGCTTTCAATTGACGCAACTTTAGAACAGGTTCGTGAATCAATTCTTTCTAATATGTAATTTAGATTGAAATAAAAGGCCCTGCAATTGCAGGGCTTTTTATATGCGCTTAAAAAAGATTAAACACGTTGTTTAGGCAGGCTAGATACCCAAGTCATCAGACGAGTCGCATCATTGGTACGTGCAGCAGTTGAATCCGCACCTAATACCACGACCACCACAGGACGGTTATTCAAGGTGGTGTGCATGACGACACAACGTCCTGCTTCATTAATATAACCGGTTTTAGACAGATTGATATTCCAACCACCATTACGCACCAGTGAATTGGTGTTGTTGGATTTCAATACACGGTAACCCAGGTTGAAATCATAGCTGGCAGTGGTAGAGAATTGACGGATCAGGCCATACTGTGAAGCGGTATTGACCAGAATCCCCAAATCACGTGCAGAAGACACATTGCCAGGATGCAGGCCAGTAGATTCCATATAGTGGGTTGAATTCATGCCCAGCTCTTTAGCTTTGGCATTCATCTTCGCAATGAAGGCTGCACGACCGCCTGGATAAGTACGCGCCAATGCAGCTGCAGCCGGGTTCTCAGACTTCATCAAAGCAAATAATAAGGCTTCAGCACGATTCATGCTGTCCCCGGCTCTTAAGGTAGAACTTGAGCTCTTACAGCCTGCACAGGAAAAATCAGCCTGTTGCAGGGTAATTTTTTCAGACATATTCAAACGCGCATCTGAAATCACTACTGCAGTCATCAATTTGGTAATCGACGCAATCGGGTAAGCATTATTGGTATTTTTACTGAATAACACTTCACCTGTCTGTGAATCCATCACCAGAGCTGCACGCGCACTTACAGCAGGTTGATTAATAAAATGACTATTATCAATAATCTGCACAGGTTTTGTCGGTACTGGTACTGGTGCGCCGCCCTGACGAATCGTCGTCGTAACAGTTGCTGAACCTGGTGGTGAAGGTTCTGCAGCAGATACGCTCAAATTATCATTCATGAGCTGATTGACTTCATCAGAAGACCAGCTGATGCTGGATCCGCCCTCTGTTGTGCCAGAATTCATAATGATTTCAGCAAAACTTGTCGTGCTCATGCTGATTAACACGGACAGGCCGAGTAGATGCCTTAAAGACTTGTTTATTTTCTTCACTATTCCTTCACTCAACTAACAGAGGTAAGATTGATTTGCGTATTACCTCTAATATGCCTTACATTTAAACACAATGCCGAACATTTTTTGTTCTTGACACTATGTGATAAGTTTCAGATTTAATCTGCGAATAGGATTGCTAATTTTGTAGTTTCATTGCAAGCTTATTTTGCTTTATGTAACAAAAAAATGATTTTTTAATGAGGGAGAGTCTAGGTGATCACAGTTTTAGTTGTCGACGACCATGAATTAGTTCGTACTGGAATTTGCAGAATGCTGGAAGACCATGCGGATGTTCAGGTGATTGGACAGGCTGAATCTGGTGAAGAAGCAATTACCCTCGTCCGTCAGCATCATCCCAATGTGGTTCTGTTAGATGTCAACATGCCAGGTATCGGTGGTGTAGAAACCACACGCCGTTTGCTACAGACTGCTCCTGAAACCAAAGTTCTTGCGGTCAGTGGCCTGGCTGAAGAACCTTATCCTTCACTATTATTGAAAGCAGGTGCCAAAGGTTATATCACCAAAGGTGCACCTGTATCAGAGATGGTCCGTGCCATCAATAAAGTCATGCAGGGCGGTAAATATTTCAGTGCCGACATTGCTGAACAGCTGGCGAGTTCTTACCTGTCCGATACCCAGCAATCTCCTTTTGACGCACTGTCTGAACGTGAAATGCAGGTAGCCATGATGGTAGTGAACTGTATCAGCGCGCAGGAAATTGCCGACAAGCTGTTTGTAAGTGTTAAAACAGTTAATACTTACCGTTACCGGATCTTCGAAAAACTGAATATCGATAGTGATGTTAAACTAACCCATCTTGCAATGCGCTATGGCCTGATTAAACCTTAATTTAACCCTCTGCTTAATGCGGTTCCTATGGCGCAAACATCCAGTTATTCTGAACTGAATCAATATCATCTGGGCCTATGGTATAGCGCCTACCGCCTGATTATCAGCACGGGTCTGTTGCTGATTTTTCTGCTGACTTATCCTGATATGACTACAGATTATCAGTATCCTAAACTCTATCACTATGCCTTAATGATTAGCGTCGCCGTCAATACTGTGCAGCTGTTTACGCTGAGATGGGTAAAGCGCCTGATTCAGCCGCAGTTCATTCTGATTTTTGCCAGCGATGTCTTTTTTCTCAGTTTATTGACCTTGGCCAGTCAGGGTCCAAACGTGCATCTCGGACTGATTTTTGTTATTACCATTTTTTCAGCCTCATTATTGCTCGATGCCAAGAAGGCCCTGATCATCACCCTGATTGCGGTGATTAGTATCATCTACCAGCATTTTATCGGCAGTATTTTTGCCTTTTCCTCGCTTACCAATATCGGGAATAGTGCCCTGCTGGCCTTTTTGTTTTTTGTCGTCTATGGCTCAGGACAAATTGCGGTACGGCGCTTTCAGATTCTGGAAAACCTGAATTTTTCTCAATCGCTGGAACTATATCGCTTACAGAATATTAACCGCTATATTCTGGAACAGATTGAAACCGGCTATCTGGTTTTAGATGAGAATTACCATGTGGTGCTCAGTAATCCGGCTGCCTGTCATCTGCTCGGCATTGAGCCAATGTATGCCCATGAAAGATTTTCGTTATACCAATCTCAAAATGACCTGTTTGAACTGATCCGTTTTGAAAATCTGGAAAATGGCGAGCGGTTTCAATTTGAATCCCAGCAGAGTCGTTATAATATTCACGTGCAGGTACAAAAGCTGATTGTGCCGCACCAGACTCTGACTCTCCTCGTGCTGCAAGATGCCCGTAAACTTAATCAGCAGGTGCAACAGTTAAAGCTTGCTGCTCTAGGCCAGCTTTCCGCCAGTATTGCCCATGAAATTCGCAATCCTCTGGCTGCCATTGTACAGGCCAATGATCTTTATCTCGATTCTGAACCTGAACAGCAACAAGTTCTGCATCAGATGATTAGCCGACAGGCCACCCGGATTGACCGGATTATTCAGGACACCCTGAATATGGTGAAGAATAAAGAAACCCATCCAGTCGTAATTCAGCTGAATGAATTTATACCACTGTTTATTCAGGAAGATTTAGCAGATGTGGCGGACCAGATTCAATTTAATATTGATGTACCACTGGCAATTCAGTTCGATGAAGCCCAGTTACGTCAGATTCTAATTAACCTGATTCGTAATGCCATCCGGCATAATTCACCGGATTCGTCCCATATTCAATTGAATATTCACCCATATGAACATAAGGTATGGATAGATGTCCGGGATTTTGGCTCTGGTGTTGCCACCCATGATCAGGAATTATTATTTAAACCTTTTTTCAGCACGTCTATCCATGGAACGGGACTCGGACTATATTTATCACACAGTTTTTGTGAAGCCAATCAGGCACAACTCAACTACATTTCACAAGAACAGGGCGCATGCTTTCGGATTAGCTGTCAACGTGTGACAGCATAAAAGGAATAAGGGGAAATATTGTGGAACAACAACCACTGGTTTTATTGGTGGATGATGAGGAAGATCTGTGTACCCTCATGCAAATGTCATTGATGCGCATGGGAATCCGTACGCATATTGCTCATCGTCTGGAAGATGCAAAAAAATGTCTTAGGGATCATCAATATGATGCCTGTCTGACAGATCTAAATCTTCCTGATGGCAATGGTCTGCAATTACTGGACTGGATTAACCAGCATTCCCCTCACCTTCCGGTAGCTGTTCTAACGGCTTATGGCAATATGGATATTGCTATTGCTGCACTCAAGGCAGGTGCATTTGACTTTGTTAGCAAACCGATCAATCAAAAGCATCTGGAACAACTGCTGCAAAAAGCACTGAATAAACCAGTAGACTATTATCAGAATAATTCCAATGATTCATTAGAACATAAATTGCTGATTGGACAATCTCTGCCTATTCAGCAATTGCGGGTCACCTTGAAAAAAATTGCCCGTTCTCAAGCTCCGGTATTTATTACTGGTGAATCAGGGACCGGGAAAGAAGTGGTGGCCAATCTGGTCCATCGTCTTAGTAACCGCAATGAAGGACCTTTTATCGCGATTAACTGCGGTGCAATCCCGACTGAATTAATGGAAAGTGAACTGTTTGGCCACAAGAAAGGCAGCTTTACTGGCGCGACTCAGGACAAACAAGGACTAATTCAGTCTGCCCATGGAGGTAGTTTGTTCTTAGATGAAATCGCCGAATTACCGCTATCTATGCAGGTTAAACTGTTACGTGCCGTCCAGGAAAAACGCATTCGTCCCGTCGGTTCCGATACTGAAATTGATGTCGATTTCCGTGTCATTAGTGCCAGCCACCAGGATCTCGATGCGCTGGTACAACAAGGCAAATTCCGTCAGGATTTGTTTTTCCGTATTCATGTGATGGATCTGGTCTTACCACCACTGCGTGAGCGTGGTCAGGATATTCTGCTCCTCGCTGAGCATTTTATTCAAAAGATCTGTCAGGAATGGGAGATTCCTGCGAAAAAGCTAACGGAACGGAGTAAAGAATTTTTACTGGAGCAATATTATCCGGGCAATGTGCGTGAACTGCGCAATATCATTGAACGTGCCATTACTTTGAGTGATGAAGACAAGATTGATCTTCAGCATCTGCAAACTGCTCCACTGCGTCATACGGTATCCGTCCAATCAGAAACGGCAAATCTGGCAGAGCCGACCTCATCTACGGATCAGATCATTATTCCCAAGAAACTCCCCGAAGAAGGTCTGGAACTGTATTTAGAAAAGATCGAAAAAGAAATTCTGCTGAATGCTTTGAATCTGACGCATTGGAATCGTACATTGGCCGCCAAAAAACTTGGTATGTCGTTTCGCTCTTTACGTTATCGTCTGAAAAAATTCGGACTGGATACCGAAGAAGAGGAATAATTATTTCTGCAGGAGCAGCAAGTCTGTGACGTGATCCAGATAGCTCTCCTCACGCGCATCCTGACCGAGAGGATAGGTGAAATGTGGCTGAATCCCCTGTCCTTCAATCATATTGCCGCTCGGGCTAAAGTATTGCGATACAGTCATCTGCAAAGCAGAGCCATTGCTCAAAGGAAACAGTTTCTGCACCACCCCTTTGCCATAGCTCTTTTCCCCTACCACCCAGGCACGATTATGTTCTTTCAGAGCAGCAGTAAATACTTCTGCAGCGGAAGCCGAACGGTTATTGATTAGAATCCCGACTTTCAGATTTTGAAATTCAATTCCTGGAAGTGCCTGAAATTGCTGATTACCTTCAGAACGGCTCTTGGTCGAAACAATAATGCCCTGATTCAGGAACAAATCTGCTGATTCAACAGCCGCAGACAATAAACCACCCGGATTATTACGTAAGTCAAACAGCACTGCTTTCAGGCGATTGGTTGAATAACTTTCAATAATTCGCTTGATTTCATTAGCAGTATCCTGCTGGAAGACTTTTACTTGCAGTACTAGAACCTGATTGCTGTGTAAGGTCGATTTAATCTCGGTATCCACTTTGGTATTGCGGACCAGTGTAATCGGTACACTTTGCGCAGAAAGCTGAAGCGTTAAAGTAGAGCCAATGGCACCGGTTAATAAATCTCGCACTTGCTCACGTTTCAGCGCACTCAAGACCTGATCATCAATCTTGTAAACTGTGACACCATTGCGAAGGCCTTGTTTGGCAGAATCAGCATCCAGACTTAAGCCTTGTACCATCCATTGTTTTAGCTGTGGATTAAAATGCAGATCAAAATCAATACTGGCCAGATCACCTTCAGTATATTCACGCAGCTGTTTATAGTCTTCAGGAGATAAATAGCGGGAATAGCGGTCCAGGCCACTCACCAGACCTTGAATGGCTTGCTGGAAAAGCACATCGTCATTTTTGTCTTGAATATAATTATCTTTGACGATGCCATAAATCTGAACAAATTCCTGGATGGATGTAACAGGAATTTCATTATAGACCTGTTCATCCATTTCCAGTTCATCGAGTGCCATCTCGGTCGAAACAGCACTCCAGGCGGAATGACTCAAACACATCAGTAAGCAGGATAAGACTACAGACTTGCCATGTGTTTTTATCATTCTTAGACCTGTTTTATAAAAGATTAAGCATGCAGCTCAATAAGATTGCGACCCTGCATTTCAGCTGGTACCGGAATTTGCATCAAGTTCAGCAGGGTTGGTGCAACATCAGCCAGTACGCCACCTTCTGCGATTGTTGCAGAGCTTGGACCCACATAGATAAATGGAACCAGTTCAGTGGTATGCTGGGTATGCACTTGACCGCTCTGATAATCCTGCATCTGCTCCACATTACCATGGTCTGCAGTAATAATCATATGACCTTTTTTCGCCATCACAGCTTCATAAACTCGGCCTAAGCAAGTATCCACGGCTTCAACGGCTTTCACTGCTGCATCAAATACACCAGTATGGCCGACCATATCACCATTGGCATAGTTCACAACCAGTAGGTCAAACTCGCCTGAATTGATCGCTGCCACCAGTTCATCTGTTACTTCATAGGCACTCATTTCCGGTTTCAGGTCATAAGTCGCAACATTTGGAGATGGGATCAGGATACGTTTTTCACCTGGATATTCATCTTCACGGCCACCGCTAAAGAAGAAGGTTACATGCGCATATTTCTCAGTTTCTGCAATACGTAGCTGAGTTTTACCCAGGTTCGACAGATACTCACCTAAAGAATTTACCAGCGCTTCTGGCATATAGGCTACTGGCGCATCAATGGTTGCCTGATAACGGGTCAGCATCACGAATTTTGACAGGTTTGGCACTACTTTACGTTCAAAACCGGTAAAATCTTTTTCAACAAAGGCACGAGTCAATTCACGGGCACGGTCAGCACGGAAGTTCATGAATACGACGCTGTCGCCATTCTGAATCTTCACAGTATCGCCAATGCGAGTCGCTTTTACGAATTCGTCTGATTCCTCTGCAGCATAAGCCTGTTCCAGACCTTCAACTGCAGTAGCTGCAGTACGCACTGCTTCACCTTCAGTCAGCAGACGATATGCTTGCTCTACACGATCCCAACGGTTGTCACGATCCATGGCAAAATAACGACCGATCATGCTGACAATACGACCCTGGCCCGGATATTGAGCAAATAATGCATCCAGTTTTTCTAAAGAGGGTTGCGCACTTTTTGGTGGTGTATCACGGCCATCGAGAAACGCATGCAGATAAACCTGAGCACCGCGTTTTAAAGCCAGTTCAGCCATCGCCACGATATGATCTTCGTGTGAGTGCACACCGCCTTCAGACAACAGACCCATAATGTGGACTGCGCCATTTGCTGCTTTGGCTTTCTCAACCGCATCTACCAGCACTTCATGTTCGAAGAAAGCCCCAGTACGGATATCTTTGGTAATACGGGTAAAGTCCTGATACAGCACACGGCCAGCACCAAGATTCATATGACCGACTTCAGAGTTCCCCATCTGACCATCAGGCAGGCCGACATCTTCACCTGAACCTGAGATCAAACCATGCGGATGCTTTTCCTGCATAGCAGTTAAATTTGGTCGTTTAGCCGCTAAAAACGCATTGTCTTCGACCGCTTCGCGATGACCCACACCATCCATAATCACCAAAACGTGAGGGATTTTGCCAGCAGTTGCATCCGTCATAATGAAATACTCTTTTCGTCTACGAATTAATCGCTCTAGTTTACCGAATTTTGCAAAAAGAGGCCATGACCAGACGATGGTTTAAGCCTCTTGTTGCGATTGATTTCTTCTATTTTCCTGTAGTTTAGCGAGCCCGATGGAGCAAGTAGCTGCCAATAGCAAACATCAGCAAAATAGGAATAAATACAAACCATGCCGGTGACGGCGCATAGACCAGACTGGCATAACCGAGAAAATCCTGCAGATAGAAGAAGCCTAACCCTGCGAATAACGCAATCACCAAACGGAAGCCCATCGATTGCTGACGCAATGGCCCAAAGATAAATGAACAGGCAATCACTACCAGCGCAATCAGGGCAAATGGCGAACCGACTTTCTGCCAGAAAGCCAGCTGATAGGTTTTAGGTACCTGACTATATTCATGCATATAGCTCATAAAGCTCACCAGCTGGCTTGGCGATAAATCTTCCGGATCAATCGTCACCATATGCACATATTTCGGCTGCAAGGCCAAAGCCAGTGGTTGCTCATCATGCTGTACCAGTGTCGCATTGCCGTTTTGTAAAATATCAAACTGTTCTGTGCTATCTAGTTTCCAAGCCCCATCTTTGACGAATTCACCCTGCTTGGCATCCAGAGTACCCCGCAGTCGGTAATTGTCATCAAAGTCCAGCATCTGTACATTTTTCAACTGGCCCTTGGCGTTGGCATAATCAATATAGATAAAGCGATTACCCTCACGCGTCCAGTAACCTTTCACTTCACCAATTTTGACTGGCTTGTTATAGCTTTTGACTGCTTTGGCCTGTTCATTGGTATATGGAATCACCCACTCGCTCAGGGCAAACGATAATACGACCAATAGCAATGCTGAACGGATCACCCAGCCGACAATCCGCCACAGACTGACTCCGACTGAACGCATTATGATCAGTTCACTATTGGAAGCCAATGTACCTAAACCGAGTACCGCGCCAATCAGTGCCGAAATTGGCAGGATTTCATAAAGATAATTCGGTGCCCCCCAGAGTACATATTTCAAGGCATCCCAGGCACCATAGCCTTCTTTCAGGGAACCCAATTCACCTAAATACGTAAATAAGACCTGCAGACCTGAAAGAACAGCGGTTGCCCCAAGCATCGCTAGCGCGGTGGTTCCGGTCACATGTTTGGCAACTATACGACGTGCTAACATTGTTAAGACCTCACTCGCTGAATCCGTTTTTTAATTTTTGGCGCCAAATTCTGTTTACGTGAGAACAATGCACCGGCTATGGCATATATGATCAGGACCAATGGATAAGCCCAAATGCCCATTTCCGCCTTGCTGACCCGGGTTTTGATCGCCATCAGGGCGACGATCAGGCTGGCAAAGATCATCAGTGCCGGGAATAATTTGAGATAGCGACCTTGACGTGGACTCACTTCAGACAGGGCTACAGACAAAATCAGGGCAATTACAATGGCAAATGGTACAAAGACACGCCAGCCAAGCTCACTGGCTACCACCGGATCCTGACGGTTTTTCCAAAGCTGTCCGGTCGGCAAGGCCTCGACTTCATCACTGGCCAGTTCTGCTTCTTTATCACTTTCGATCCGTAAACGATAGCTTTCAAATTCAGCCTGGGTATATTGCGGCGTGCCTGGATAAATTTCATAGCGGCGGCCATTGACGAGATCGACCACATTGGCCGCATCATTCGGCATTTCAATTCGGGTCGCTTCCTGCGCCAGAATCATCACATCTGGCTTGCCTTCTTTTTCCGCACGCTGATAGAAGAAGATATCTTTCAGGTTTTTGCGATCTTCGGATAGATCTCCGGCATAAATGGTATAAGGTCCGGAAGAGATAAATTCTTTGGGCCGAACCAGATCAAAGCCGGTTCGTACTGCCTGCTCACTGGTCAAGGCTTCGAACTGTCGAATCCCCCACGGTGAAGCCCACAACATGAGAAAGCCTTGTGCAAGGAGATAGACCAAAGTCATCGGAATCAAAAGACGTGCCAGCTGATGCCGGCTAATTCCGCTACCATTTAAGACCGCCATCTCATGATCAACATAGAGACGACCAAAGACCAGCATTAAGCCAATAAAGAACCCAAGTGGAAGAATCAAGGTCAGGAATTCAGGCAGACGATAACCAATGATGCTGAACAGGATTCCAGCATCCAGACGCCCCTGTGCGGCCACACCAAAATACTTGATCAAACGACCGCCCATCATGATAAGGGTCAGTAAGGCAATCACCACCAAGGAGGTCGATACCACTTGCTTGACCAGATAACGCCGAATAATCAAATTAGTTCTTCCAAAATGAGCTCCATAAAACGAGTGCTAGTTTACCCGAATAGCAAAAATATAAAACCTAGGTGGCTCTGCCCATTGAAAATCTATTCGGATAAATGTTTCAATGCTTGAATGATTTGCAAATCTAAACAGGCGTGAAAACAAGATATGAACCTTACAATTAATACGTCATTCCCAGAGAATGGATCAAGTCAATCTTTGTTGATTTTAGTCGACTCAGAACAGATTCAGAGCGCTGCATCAACATACCAAATCAACAGCCTAGATACATTAATTGAAGCATCTCAATTCAAGGCTGGTCTGGCAGAAAGTTTAAGCCTGATTGGACAGGTCAGCCAGTCTCAGCATGCGGCCCTGATCGGCCTCGGCAAGACTGCCGAATTACAAGCGGGAAAACTGGCGAAAATTGCCCAAGCCATTATTAAAGGCTCTCAAAAAAAATTCAAACAGATTTCTGTTGATCTGACACAACTTCCACAAGAATTGCACTATCTGTTTGCATTGGCTTTAACTCAAGCCAGCTACGGCTATGACGAATACAAGTCAAAAAAGAACGAATTTATTCTGCAGCAGATTGATTTCATCGCTGCCGAAACTCCGCTAACAGCTGAACAGTTGCAATTGATTCAGGCCGTTCAGACTGGTCAGAATCTGGCGCGTGATCTGGGTAATCGTCCTGGCAATATTTGTTTCCCAGAATATCTGGCAGAACAGGCGCAAGCGCTGGCGGCTCAATATCCGGACCTGCTTAAAGTAACTGTACTTAATGAACAGCAAATGGCTGACCTTGGTATGGGTGCCTTCCTTGCAGTTAGCAAAGGTTCAGACCGTCCAGGCCGTATTATTACAATTGAATATCTGGCTCATCGTGAAGAAGCACCAGTGGTATTACTGGGTAAAGGCATTACTTTTGATACCGGCGGTATTTCATTAAAACCAGGCGCTGGCATGGATGAAATGAAATACGATATGTGCGGTGCAGCTTCAGTTCTGGGCACGCTTCGTGCACTATGCGAATCTCGTTTACCAATTCATGTGGTAGGTGCGATTGCTGCAGCGGAAAATATGCCATCGGGCAAAGCCACCCGTCCAGGTGACATCGTAACCACCATGAGTGGTCAAACTGTTGAAATTTTAAATACTGATGCTGAAGGCCGTCTGGTACTCTGTGATGCGCTAACTTATGTGAAACGCTTCAACCCTGCCCTGGTGATTGATATTGCAACTCTAACCGGTGCTTGTGTAGTGGCCTTAGGTTCAGTCTTGACCGGTATGTTTACGCCAGACAATGAGCTGGCTGCAGAGCTTGAAACCGCCGGCCAAAATGCATTTGACCGTGTATGGCGCATGCCAGTACTGGACGACTATCAGGAACAACTGGATTCACCATTTGCTGATATTGCCAATATTGGTGGCCCTAAAGCCGGTTCTGTAACAGCTGCATGCTTCCTGCAACGTTTTACGCGTGAATATCGCTGGGCTCACTTGGATATTGCAGGTACTGCATGGAATTCAGGTCCAAATAAAGGCGCAACTGGCCGTCCAGTACCTCTATTAATGCAATTCCTGGCTAATCGCGTTCAAAAGCATGCCTAAGGTCAGCTTTTATTTATTTGAAAAAAGCCCTGAACGACAAGTGGACAGCACTTGTCGTTTATGCCGTAAAATTTTGCGTCAGCCAGAGCGTATCTGGCTGCTGTGTGCCGATCCTGCCTTACAGCAGGAACTGGATGAAAAGCTATGGAACTTTGATCCTGCCAGCTTTATTCCGCATGGAATCGATCAGCCAGATGCGACCGTTTGTATATCGGCTCAATTACCAGAGCAGCCTGGCTGGATTATTTTTAATTTTAATCCGGAAGCACTTGAACCTGATGCGAAATTTAGTCACATTATTGAGATTATTGAAAACAATGAACCGGCTAAACAGCTGGGACGTGAGAAATATAGACAATATCGTCGCTTTGGCATTCAGCCAAATACCTTTAAGCTCTAAGTAATCACGTGAACAAGGAGATGCAAGTGGCATTAAATGTAGGTCCAGATTTTAAACAGCGCTGGTTAAACACGCCTGAGGCTGTACGTCAGACCTTTATCGATGACCTCTCGCGCATCTGTGAAGTACTTAAGCCTGAAACTGCTGTAGAAGAATGGCTCGTTCGCGACCAGCAGTTACAGAAAGAGTCTGAGCGTAAAATTGAAGCAGCGTATGCACAGCGCAAGGCCGAACTGATTGAAGAAGCACGTATTCGCAGACAACGGGCACTCGAAAAAGCCTTAGCCGAAAAACGTGCTGAAGAGCAAGCCTATGCCGAACAGCTACGCCGTGATGAAGAGCGAAAATTTGCCGAGCAGACCCGGAAGCTGGCTGAAATGCGTCATATGCTAGATACTGAGGTTCAGGATTATGCCGCACGTTATCAGAAAAATCCGGATCAGGTGCTCGACTTTGCCAAAGGTCGCCTAAATATCGACGATACCCAGATTTTATCTGAGCTGGAAAGCTTACGGTTACGTCTGGAACTCGAAGCAGAAACTGTGATTGAACAAACCGTCAATGCACTGCGTGAGAAATTACGCGCTGCAGCCAAAGAAGAAATTGACTATATTCTGAAAAATTCTGATCTGGCTGAGTAAAGTTGATAGTCAGTTGGCTGAAAAGATTCTTTTTATTTTTCAGCCTAATCCATCCCCTGTCTTGGTTAGTTTATTCCATCAAACTATAAAATCTGCTTTAAAATTAAAACAAGTCAGCCAGTAAAAATGCGGTATTGCCAAGCAGATAGCCCGCCCCTAGCAGAGTGCTAATCCAGAGAATTCCCCCAGTCACATTATAAAAACTGAAAGTTGCAAAGCTCATATGGCCAGAACCTGCCGCAAAAGGACCGAAGGAACGTACAAAGGGAATAAAACGCGCAATTAAGATCGTCTTGCCGCCATGTTTCATAAAATAATGATTGGTTTTGACCATATATTCAGGTTTGAAAAACCGTGAATGCTCATTGAAATATTTTAATCCGAGCACCCTGCCTGAATAATAATTCACGGTATAACCCAGAATCGAAGCAATCAGCAGCAATAAACCCATGGAGTGTAAGGTAATCAGATCGGAGCTGGAACACAGCGCACCGACGGCAATCAACAGACTGTCACCGGGCAAAAAGAAAAAAAATGGCGAACCTGTTTCCGCAAAAATCACCAGGAACAAAATTGCATAGATCCACACCCCATACTGCTCCAGCAATAGAGGTAAAGACTGTTCAAGATGAAGTAAAAAATCGAGCATTCGACCTGTCCACTGGGGCTAAAATCGCGAGTTGAGCTACGTATTATCCCGAAAAATAAAAAAACAGTCTAATTTTTCAATTAGACTGTCTGGTAATTGCTCAGCGGATTTATTTCAAAAAGCCATTTTCGGCTAAGAATTCCATGCTGATTTTAGACTGTTCTGTAGTTTCTGCGGCCTTGTCACCAAGCAATAAACGCTCGATATAACGCGCCAGTACATCCACTTCCAGATTGACTTTAGTGCCTAACTTCCAGGTACTAATATTGGTACGTTCGGCTGTATGTGGAATCAGATTCAGACTAAGGATGTTACCACGCAAGTGGTTAATGGTCAGGCTGATACCATCTACTGTTATAGAGCCCTTCTCTGCCAAATATTTGGCAATTTCTTTTGGTGCAGTCACTTCAAAATAAATGGAACGGGCATCGGAACGTACTACTGTAATTTCACCAACCGCATCGACATGACCAGAGACAATATGTCCGCCAAAGCGTGTAGTTGGCAGCATTGCCTTTTCGACATTTACAGGTTGGCCGACTTTCCAGTTAGCCAGTGTAGTCCGGTCCAGGCTTTCACGTGATACGTCTGCAGCATACCAGTTCTCACCCCAGTCAATTACGGTCAGACAGATGCCATTGGTGGCAATCGAGTCACCCAGATGTACATCGGACATATCCAGATCCGTCTGGATGCGTAAGCGTACATCACCGCCAACGCTTTGCAAGCTCTCGACCTTGCCCAGACTTTCAATAATACCTGTAAACATCTTTATTTCCTTTTTCTCTGCGCTTACCACAAGGCCAATTGGGTACTCACACCGGTCGTATCCACACCGCCCAGCTCGGCATAGTGATGCAACTGGCTCAGTAACTGACGAATTGGTGGACCTGACTTGGCATGCGTGTCGGTAATTACAATAAATTCCAATACGCGTGCACGTTCAGACTGGCGCTGCTTACTGACACGATAACGTGGCACATCCTGAGTGAGCAAGGTTACACGGCCACGTTTCAGGTTGGCCTGCAGCAAATCTGTGGCACTGATATTACCATCGGTTGAATAACTGGTCAGGATAAAACGCGCATTAATGGTCGCCAACAAAGTTTCATAGGCTTCTTTGGCATGCTTGGATGAGTTGTACTGACTTGGACGTTCTTTACGCCATGCACGGTCAATCCCGCTCTTGAAGCCTTTAGTGTCTGGAGTCGGTAAATCCACCTGATCCCACAGCGTTAAAGCATTGAGTACATGATAGTTACTACTATAGGCATGCTGGTTATACGGTGGATCCAGATAAGCCACATCGACTTCAAAACCACTCATCTGATTCGCCAGATGCTGGGCATCGACACACCACATTTCAGCTGCAGGACCTTTATGCTTGTTATCCTCACAGAAACGGCTTGGCGTTAACCAAAGTAGTGATTCAATGCGTTCTAGTGCAGTCTGGGTTTTACCGCCCCAACCATGATGGAAACTTTTAAATACACCTGAGGTATTGCTGACAAAACTGGCTGAATAGAGCAGCGGTGCCAGCAAAGCACTCATTTCCACGTCATCAATCGCACCTTGGGCCTGCCAGGTGGCAATCTGCTGACGGATGGCATCGATACGCATGCCGTTACGGCGTTTGAAGAACAAACGGTCTCGGGTCGGATCATAAATCTCATCATTACGCGGACACAGGTTATGTGTCACCCAGCCTTTAACTTCAGGCAAACGGTTCAGATAATCAATCGCTTTCTGATAGCCACCGAGCTCTTTAAAGGCAGGTGCTTCAGTACAAGCTAAAACTGCATGATTGAGTGCATGACTATAGGGTTCCCAGTCATTGGCAATCACCCGATAGCCATTCTGACGGGCCAGACGTGAAACCACCCCGGAACCTGCAAAAAAATCGGCAAAAATCGGCGCACGGCCATCTTCACGTTTTAGGGTTCCCGTGCTCTCAAGTGCTTCCAGAATTAAGTGTAGTAAACGGCGTTTGTTCCCCAGATAAGGAACCAGCTGATGGAAAAGATATTCATCTGTGGTACGTGCCGCATGGCGACGTTTGTGGTAAACCGTAGACTCTGAATTCATAGTGTCTCTTGAGAGGGAATTAACCTGAAGCGCACGTCATCACCCAAACGGGTCACGTCCTGCAACTTGAATCGAAGTTGTTCTGCCATTCGGCTGAATTCTGCATTGAACATACTACGCGCAGTTTGCCCCAATAAAGTCGGTGCAACATAACTGATGAGTTCATCCACCAGCCCTGCCTGTAAAAATGCAGTAGATAAAGTCGCACCTGCTTCAACCAGCACATCATATATCTGATGCTGCTGAACCAGTTGCTGTAATAATTCTTTTAAAGGCTGAATTTCGAATTGGATCACACCCAGATCAGCCAGCTCCTGACGATAAGGCCCCATCACCATCACCGTTTCTGGAGTCTCCAAAATCTTGGTAGTGAGGGGTAAACGCCCCTGGCGATCCAGAATAATCCGTTTGGGCTGAACTACCGTGCTGATGTCATTCATACCTTTCAGGCTACGGACATTGAGCTGACAGTCATCAGCCAATACAGTTTCAATCCCGGTAATCACTGCGCCAGAAATGGCACGCCAGTGCTGGACATCCTGACGGGCTTCAGGACCGGTAATCCATTTCGATTCACCGGATGCCATAGCCGTACGGCCATCTAAGCTTGATGCAATTTTGAGACGCACATAAGGCATACCGGTTGCCATGGCTTTCAGAAAGCCATCATTCAGCAGATGCGCTTCATCTTCACAAATACCCACTTCAACGTTGATACCAGCATCTTTCAGAATCTGCACACCTTTACCAGCAACCAGTGGATTTGGATCAGGACAGGCAACAATCACTTTAGCCACACCTGCTTCAACCAATCCTTTGGCACATGGCGGTGTACGACCATAATGCGCACAAGGTTCCAGCGTCACATACGCAGTTGCACCGCATGCCTGCTCTCCCGCCTGACGCATGGCAAAGACTTCCGCATGAGGCTGACCGGCTTTAGGATGGAAACCTTCACCCACGACTACGCCATCTTTGACAATGACACAGCCGACATTCGGGTTGGGTTTAGTAGAGTACTGTCCCTGACGTGCCAGCTCAATGGCACGACGCATCCAGATTTGATCTTGAGTGAGTTCAGTCATGCTTATTCTTGAAACTCACCGCGTTGCTGCATCTGTTCAATCTGACGACGAAAGGCTTCGACATCCTGGAAATCCTGATAGACCGAAGCAAAACGGACATAAGCGACATGATCAAGTGCAAATAGAGATTGCATGACAATTTCACCAATGGTACGTGATTTGACATCACGCTCACCCAGACGGCGAATCTGCAACTGGATATCACTGAGCACCGTTTCAATCTGTTCTTGCGTCACAGGACGTTTCTGCAAGGCATGCATCAGGGAACGGCGTAATTTGGCTTCATCAAAGGGTTCATTCTTGCCATCGGATTTGATGACACGCGGCATCACTACTTCATAACTTTCGAAGGTGGTAAAACGTTCATTACAACTGACGCATTCACGACGGCGGCGAATCTGGCAACCTTCAGCGGCCAGGCGTGAATCAATCACTTTACTGTCTGGTGTATTGCAAAATGGGCAATGCATAGCGGTTTAATTGAACAAATCCTGATGATTTCCGAGTGTAGCAAAAATTCCAAACTTTGTAGAGTTTTACGCAACATATAGAAAAAAAACAGCCCAGATGGGCTGTTTTACACAATATATTGATTATTGTTTTAGCAGATTATTCTACGCGTTCGCCATGTTGACTTAAGTCCAGACCCATGCGTTCATCATCAGAAGAAACACGGATACCGATGATCAGATCAATTACTTTAAGAATCACGAAAGTTAATACTGCAGAGTAAGCGATGGTTGCCAGTACACCTTCAACTTGAACCCAAAGTTGGCTCATTACATTTGCTGGAGCAGCATCACCCATGATGAATTCGCTTGCGAAGAATGCTGTCAGAATCGCACCAACGATACCACCCACACCGTGCAAACCAAAGGCATCTAGAGAATCGTCGGCTTTTAGTGCGCGTTTCAGAGCAGTAATACCCCAGAAACATACCACACCACCGATCAGACCCATTGCCAGCGCACCACCGACAGTCACGAAACCAGCTGCTGGAGTAATCACTACCAGACCTGCTACCGCACCAGAAGCCCCACCTAATACAGATGCTTTACCACGTACTACTTTTTCAGTAATTAACCAAGAGATCGCTGCTGCCGCTGCTGCAACTTGAGTTACGATCAGCGCATAACCTGCAGAACCATTTGCACCCAATGCTGAACCACCGTTGAAGCCGAACCAGCCTACCCAAAGTAAGCTTGCACCGACTACAGTTAAAGTCAGGTTATGTGGCGCCATTGATTCACGGCCAAGACCCATACGTTTACCAAGCATGTAGGCTGCAACCAGACCCGCTACACCTGAGTTGATGTGAACGACTGTACCACCAGCAAAGTCAAGCGCACCGTCGTTACCTAACCAGCCGCCGCCCCAGACCCAGTGAGTAATTGGTGCATACACCAGAATCACCCAGAGTGCAATGAATGCCACAAAAGCACCAAACTTCATACGCTCAGCAATCGAACCGCTGATGATGGCAACCGTAATGATGGCAAACGTCATTTGGAAGATCACGAACAGGATTTCAGGAATTGTGCCTGAAAGCGCATCGGTGGTTATTCCAGCCAGCATGAGCTTGTCCAGACTGCCGATAAAGGCATTTCCTTCACCAAAGGCCAATGTATAGCCAATCACGACCCAGGCAATACTGACTACGGCTGCGGCAACAAAGCTGTGTGCCATTGTTGCCAGCACATTTTTCTTACGGACCATACCGCCATAGAACAGGGCTAAACCTGGAATGGTCATCAGTAATACAAGGGCTGTTGAAGTGAGAATCCAGGCTGTATCGCCAGTATCGAGAGTAGCTTCTTCTTCTGCAGGCGCTGCTGGTTCAGCTGGCGCCACTTCAGCAATCTCTGCTGTAGTTGTGTCTGTTGTTGTAAGTGAAGTATCACCAGTCTCTGCAACGAGTGCGACTTCTTCAGTAGGTGTTGGTGCTGTTACGGCCTCTTCAGCCCACGCAACAGAACCACCTAAAAGAGCGCTGGACAAGCCGAACGCCATTAGCATTTTTTTCATTCGTATCCCCCAACCATGTTTTTTGTGAGTTATTAGGTACTCAGCAAACTTCGTGCCAAATTAAACAGCGTCTGCACCTGTTTCACCGGTACGAATACGGATGACTTGTTCTAAGTTAGTTACGAAAATTTTTCCGTCACCGATTTTGCCAGTGCTTGCAACACGAGTAATTGATTCAATTACCGAATCAACCATTTCATCGCTGATTGCGATTTCGATTTTGACTTTCGGTAGGAAATCTACAACGTATTCAGCACCACGATAAAGTTCAGTATGGCCTTTTTGACGACCAAAGCCTTTGACTTCAGTCACAGTGATGCCTTGAACACCAATTTCAGATAATGCTTCACGCACATCATCCAATTTGAAAGGTTTTACAATTGCAGTTACGAGCTTCATGTTTGTTTTCCTTCGGCTTATTTCACCAGTAAGGTTTTATGTTCAAATTTCATGCCAAGATTCCTAAGGTCGGGGGAAATTAGAAAGCCCGGCACGATGTTTCTTGCTCTTTTATTTTATACTTATAACGTATTGGAATCTGCATAAATTGGATATTTTTTATGTGGATTTTTACAATATTACTAATCGAAGCAGCCTATATTTTATCTGAAATACTGTCAGTCACTCTTGCAGCAATGCTACACTGTCCGCGCATTTATATGGCGATGGATCGGATTATGATTGAAACCCTGTTACAAGCAATTTTGCAGCAAGTTGAACAGCCTAAAAAGGACCTGGAGCACAATCTGCGTGCCCTGCTCAATGAAGCCGTCAGTAAAATGGATTTAGTGTCTAAAGAAGAGCTCGAACGTCAACGCACTGCCCTAAATAATGCCAATCAGCGTTTAAATGTTTTACTAAAACAAGTCGAAGAGCTAGAAGAAAAAGTCTCGATTAAAAAATAAGCACAACTACAGTGCACAAAAGACACGAGAACAATAAAAATAATGCACTATATTGGAACAACAATATGTCTTTTGCCAAAATTTATACGCGAGGCCTGTTAGGCCTGCATGCACCTTTAATTGAAGTCGAAGTTCATGTCAGTTCTGGCATGCCTTCCCTCACCATTGTGGGGCTTCCTGAAGCCGCAGTCAGGGAAAGTAAGGATCGGGTTCGATCAGCTATTCTGAATAGCGGCTTTCAGTTTCCGACCAAACGCCTGACCATTAATCTGGCACCTGCCGATCTACCTAAAGATGGCTCACGTTTGGACTTGCCGATTGCGCTAGGAATTTTAGTGGCCTCAGGGCAGCTTCCAGAAAATTGCACAGATGACCTTGAATTTATTGGTGAACTGGCCCTAGATGGTCAATTGCGGCCTGTAACAGGAATCCTGAGTATTGCAATCGCCTGCCAGCAGGCACAGCATCAACTGATCTTGCCTAGTCCGAATGCTCAGGAAGCCTCTCAGCTTCCGGATTTTCAGGTATTTGCTGCCAATCATTTACAGGAAGTCTGTGCACATCTGGCTCAAGCAGAAACCTTGCCCCCGTTTAAGACCAGTCCATTAGATCAGCACTCTTTTTATAAATTTGATCTTGCGGATGTGAAAGGACAATTGCGACCACGACGTGCCTTGGAAATTGCAGCTGCAGGTGGCCATTCCCTGCTGTTCCGCGGCCCACCTGGTACAGGTAAAACCTTATTAGCATCGCGCCTCGCCAGTATTTTACCTCCCTTAAATACTCAGGAAAATCTGGAAGTTGCTAGTATCTATTCAATTGCCAATGCCAATCATCCCTTTGGCCAGCGGCCATTTCGGGCACCGCATCATACTGCG
This sequence comes from Acinetobacter sp. YH12233, assembly GCF_013417725.1. NCBI lineage: Bacteria > Pseudomonadati > Pseudomonadota > Gammaproteobacteria > Moraxellales > Moraxellaceae > Acinetobacter > Acinetobacter sp. YH12233. The sequence goes on along the minus strand of NZ_VPDK01000024.1, from coordinate 851 downwards.
TCTGCCATTGCACTGGTCGGCGGTGGCTCACATCCTAAACCTGGAGAGATCACACTGGCACATTTGGGCGTTTTATTTCTAGACGAACTGCCTGAGTTTGACCGCAAGGTTTTAGAAGTATTACGTCAGCCGCTTGAGTCCAAAGAAATTGTAATCTCACGTGCTTCCCGGCAAATTACTTTTCCAGCCAATTTTCAACTGGTGGCAGCCATGAATCCTTGTCCATGCGGTTATGCATTTAATCAGGACAGCCGCTGTCAATGTTCACCTGAAAGCATCAAGCGTTATCAGAACCGGATTTCTGGCCCATTACTGGATCGGATTGACCTGCATATTGACGTACCACCTTTACAGGCACAGGAATTACAGGACAATAAACCTGTCGAAAACTCTGAAACGGTCAGACAGCGCGTGATCACCGCCTATAATATTCAGATCGAACGGCAAAATGCCTTGAACATGAGTCTTAGTCCAAAGCAACTAGAACAATACGCCCCTCTCGATCCACCAGCTCAGAAAATGATTGAACTGGCTCAGCAGAAACTGAATTTGTCAGCACGAGGCTATCATCGGATTTTGCGTGTTGCCCGAACCATTGCCGATCTTAACCAAAGTCCAGATATTCAGACTGGGCACTTATCGGAAGCCTTGTCTTATCGCGGGCAGCAGCAGATTTAGAATATTAAAAAAGGCGACCTGAGATCGCCTTTTTTAAACCCCAAAGTGTCCCGTCCTGAAATAAGTTTACACCTTAAGAGACTTATTTTATGGAACATGCACAAGAACAACGAGTTAAACGCACACAACGTGATTATAGCTTCGCCTTTAAAATGATGGTTGTACATGAAGTA
>NZ_VPDK01000023.1:0-44999 GCF_013417725.1 Acinetobacter sp. YH12233 | reverse complement strand
GTGAAGGTAAAGAATGTTGAAGGGTGCAATCTAAATTTTCAGATAAAGTCATAAAAAAATGAGCGTATTTACATACACTCATTTTTACTACATTTTACTAATATTTGCTTAACTGACTGGCATTACAGTTAAGACTGGGTTTTTTATTTAATTATCCTCTTTATCTGGATTTACCCTTCCTACTCGTAGCGATAGTGGCCAACTTACTACCCGGGGCAATTCCGGATCTTCCCATTCTGGCAATAAGGCATCTGCCAATACATTCAGCGGATTATGTCCGAGTGCCTGGGTGGCTGCTTTTACGGCTGACCAGGTACTCATATAGCCTATCAGTTGGTAAAAGTTCCACTCGACTTGTAATACCGGCGGCTGTACAGAAATTTCCTGAAATGGAAATGGCAGATTTTTGTATCCTTCATCGACATGGCGACGTTCAGGTGCCCAATAGGGTGCGATCGTCACTTCATAAAAATGTCTGAAATAATGATTCAGATGTTCTTCATCAATGCTGAATACCCCATAACTAATAAGAGCCAGAATGGCATTGGATTTTGCAATACGGTGAACTTCCGCATAGAACTTGTCCAGATCCAGCCAATGGGCAGCTTGTGCGACTGAAATCAGGTCAGCACTTTGATCAGCTAAGGGTATATTTTCAGCTAGGGCATGAAGGTATTGAATTTTCGGATGAGGTTTGGCCTGTGCGATTTGTTCGCTACTCGCATCAATGGCAATGATCTGATCAAAATAATGCGCCAAAACCTCTGAAAACTGTCCTGAGCCACAGCCGACGTCTAAAGCCAATTTGGTACTCGTTGATAGCTCTGCCAGCATCTTCCCCAAAGTGTCCGGATAATGCGGGCGAAACAAGGCATAATCTTGAGACTGCTGGGAGAAATGGTCTTTAAATTCCCGACTTTTCATCTGCACTTTCCTGACCTGCTTTCTAACAGCTTAGCTTGATCCGGAAAGGCGACAATAGTAATTTGGTTTCATTTCCAATAATTTTAAAACTAAAAAATTAGCGTATTTTAATTATCTAAAATTTTTAAAAATCAGCGAGTTTAACTATTTTGCTTGATCTGATAATCGGCTTTAAAGTTCTGATAATCACGTCGCTCTGCGGAATCTTCAGTTAAAGCTTCTACTTCCTGCAAGGTATTCAAACAACGTGCAGTGAGCTGGATATATTGCTCGGTGCCATGGCTTTTCCAGACAATTTCTTTTTCTTCTAAAGGACGGATGACTTTTGCCGGACTGCCAAGTACCAAATTATTCGCTGGCACTTTGAATTTGGCCTTAACTGTACTGTTGGCCCCAACAATGACATTCTCCCCGATCTCGGCCTCATCCAGAATTACGCTGTTCATACCGATCAAGGCATTTTTTCGTACCACGCAGCCATGCAGAATGGCACCATGACCGACATGGCCATATTCTTCAACCAAGGTCACACTGTCCGGAAATCCATGGATGGTACAGGAGTCTTGGACATTGGCATTTTTCTGGATATGAATCCGGCCAAAATCGGCACGCAGCGAAGCGAACGGACCAATATAAACTCCGGCTTCAATGATCACATCACCGATCAGCACAGCCGTAGGATGGATATAAGCTTCAGGGCTGACGACAGGAATCACCCCATCAATCGCATAACATGGCATAGACTCCTCCTTGAGCTATTACATTCATGATTTTTTAAAATATTAAAAAGTCAATTCCGGCTGCTTTAAGCCACCAAAACGTTTATAAAATTGTGGATGTGCAGGTGGCATAAGGCCTTCCGCTGTCCGGGCAGTCTCCAGGAAAAACTCATCTCCTGCTGCAAATACTGCCTGATATAGATTGGTACTTAAGTTACGTGCAATCAGTGACAACCAGTCTGTTGGTAACAGTTCAAATGGCAGATTCGGGTCTTTCAGTAAAATACGGCGATATTGATGGATCAGCAGAATACGAATCTGAAAGGCTTGTACTGGATCCAGTTCCTCTTCATTTTCCACCAGATAGAAAAATTCACGGAAATCACTAATAAATTTTTCATAACGCTGATGCAATTCAGGGATTGGCCAATTGGTTTCAACCATGCGTTTAATGGTCGGATAAGATTCCTGCCAAAGCTGTAAAGTTTCAGCACGGAATACTACCACCTGATCAGTCATCTTGTTATTCAGTAAAAGGTTTTGCAATTTCTGCTGATCACAACCCGGATAGGCCATGACATTGGTCGCGATATTGGCAAAGCCTAACCATTCCAGTTCTTTTTTTAGTATCTGTTTATTTTCCAATTCAACTGAACTGAGCAGAACCAGATCCCATTTCTGATCCCATTCATTATGTTGGAAGCTGTAAATTTTCTGGTCTGCGGTAATAAAACGCTGACGGCTGCTTTCGGTAATCCGGTAATAACTGGTGCGGCCAATTTTTTCAGAACTCAGCCAGCCATTTTGTACCAGACGGAATACGGCGGTACGCACAGAACGCTCATTGAAGCCGAATACATCCATCAGCTGAATCAGGCTGGCAAGACTAATGACTCCCCCGCGGTGATAAATACTGTCACCAAAAATCGTCATTACCAATGAGGTTCCACTGAGGGTCTCATTCTGAATGAAATCATCAATTACTTGTTTTAATTTCGGATTCATTACGTTCAATTTACCTTGTTAAAGCCGGATGACAGACCTGAGCCTGTCATCCAGACGTATTTAAGCGGACTTTCGGATATCAAACACCCGCTGAGCCTTACCTTCAGAGCGTGGCAAGCTACCTTCCGGTAAAACTTCCACACTGACACTAATCCCGACCATGGTCTTGATTTGTACTTTCAGCTGATTTGCCAATTGGTGTGTCATATTTATAGCATTATCTTTACGCATTTCGGTACGAATATGCAATGTATCCAGGTGACCCTGTTTACAAATCTGAATCTGATAATTTGGAATAAGCTGCGGAATATGCAGGATTTGCTCTTCAATTTGTGATGGGAACACATTCACACCACGAATAATCATCATGTCATCACTGCGACCGACAATCTTGTCCATACGACGCATGGTACGTGCTGTACCTGGCAATAAGCGTGTCAGATCACGGGTACGGTAACGAATCACTGGCATACCTTCTTTGGTAATAGTGGTAAATACCAGTTCACCTAATTCACCATCAGATAATACTTCACCAGTTTCCGGATGGATAATTTCAGGATAGAAGTGGTCTTCCCAGATGGTAGGTCCATCTTTGGATTCCAGACATTCCATCGCCACACCTGGCCCCATCACTTCAGACAGGCCATAAATATCCAGTGCATCAATACCCAGACGTTCTTCGATTTCACGGCGCATTTCATTGGTCCAAGGTTCCGCACCAAAGATCCCGGTCTTGATGGAACAGTCCTTGGCAGTCCCGAATTTTTTCTCCAGACACTCAATAATGTTCAGACAATAAGATGGCGTGACCATTAAAGCTGTTGGCTTGAAATCATGAATCAGCTGTGCCTGCTTGTCGGTCTGGCCACCTGACATTGGAATTACGGTGGCACCCAGACGTTCTACGCCATAATGTGCACCTAGGCCACCAGTAAACAAGCCGTAACCATAAGATACCTGAATCGTATCTTTACTGCTGAGTCCGGCTGCACGTAACGAGCGTGCCACCACATCTGACCAAGTATTAATGTCATTCTGGGTATAACCGACTACAGTAGGCTGACCTGTGGTTCCTGAAGAAGCATGTACACGGACAATCTGCTCCTGAGGCACAGCAAACATGCCAAATGGATAGTTTTCGCGCAGATCCTGCTTGGTGGTAAAGGGGAATTTTGCCAGGTCTTCCAGTGATTTCAGATCATCCGGATGCACACCGGCTTCATCAAACTTTTTCTTGTAAACCGTACTGTTCTGATAGGCATGCTGCATCATTTTTTTCATACGTTCCAATTGCAGGCTACGTAATTCATCTACTGAAGCGGTTTCAATCTGTTCCATTGCATTGTTATTCATATTCTTGCTCCTGCTGCAGTCATCCTGACTGCTGATGATTTCTCTTTTGATTCAGTCCTTAAGCCACATTTTCCAGAATCAGTGCGACACCCTGTCCAACACCGACACACATGGTACAAAGGGCATATTTTCCTTGCTTGCGCTGTAATTCTTTCATGGCAGTAATCACGAGTCGTGTACCGCTCATTCCGAGTGGATGGCCAACGGCAATAGCACCCCCGTTTGGATTGACTCGTGGATCATCATCCTGAAGGCCTAGCTCACGTAGCACTGCAAGTGCCTGTGCGGCAAAGGCTTCATTCAGTTCGATCACATCCATCTGTTCCAGACTTAAGTTTGTCTGTTTTAATACTTTCTGTATCGCTGGTACTGGTCCAATCCCCATATAGCGTGGCTCTACACCTGCACTGGCAATTCCTACCACCCGTACTAGCGGTTTCAGTCCATATTGTTCTGCGAAATATTTATTACCCAGTAGCACACAGGCTGCACCGTCATTGACACCAGACGCATTACCCGCAGTTACCGAACCACCTTCCTTTCGAAATGGTGCTTTTAAAGAAGATAACTTTTCTAAAGTAGTATCGGCACGTGGATGCTCATCTTCAGTAATCACCTGAGTAGAACCTTTAGCGCCCTTGATTTCCACTGGCAGGATTTCTGCCTGAAAAATGCCATTCTGCTGTGCCTGTGCAGTTTTTTGCTGACTGTGATAAGTAAACAGATCCTGATCTTCACGATTAATCTGATATTTTTCAGCCACATTTTCTGCCGTTTCCGGCATGCTATCTACGCCGAAACCTGCCTTGAATTTTGGATTGATAAAACGCCAGCCAATGGTGGTGTCATAAATTTCCGGAGTACGGCTAAATGCTGTGATGGGCTTGGATTGTACAAATGGCGCACGGCTCATGGATTCTACCCCACCGGCGACTACAAATTGCGCTTCACCCGATTTAATTGCACGTGCTGCCAGACCGACAGCATCCAGACCGGAAGCACAGAGACGATTTACAGTAATCGCGGGTACACTTTCCGGCAGGCCCGCTAAAAGTGCTGCCATACGCGCGACATTACGATTATCTTCACTGGCCTGATTGGCACAGCCTAAAATCACTTCATCAACTTCTGCCCATGGCAGGTTGGGATGCTGCTGTTTTAAATACTGGATCGGCAAAGCAGCAAGGTCATCAGTACGAATACTGCTCAAACCACCTGCGTAACGACCAATTGGGGTACGAATACCGTCAAAAATATAAACATGTTCCATCGTTCTTGTTCCTTAGCTCGCCATACCTCAGTCTGTTGGCGATACTTGTTGCGCCTGTCCTAGCGCTGTCTGCTTAGTTCAATATATACCAGGTTGTATCACTCTTCACCAAAAATACGATACATATTTTTTAAGATTTGTAAATTTGTGTCATATTAAATTCTATTTACTCACCCGAATCATTTATCTGAATAAATAAAATAAAAAACAAATTACATATCAATAGCTTGATTAGAAAAATATTACGTAAACCCATGTTTTCAGATTTCATTTACTATCAGAGTAATACAACATATAACATAGGACCTAGCTAACCATCAGATCAAATAGGTATCACATTCATACCTATCGGGAATAATTCAACTCGACCAAGTTGCTAAGCGATAACTGAAAGGAAAAAATCGCACAACTTTGAGCCGAGTCAAATCCATCTCCGGCAGATTTAGCAGCCCTTATATTGTGGTGTGCGTTTTTGCATAAAGGCCTGAACGCCCTCACGATAATCACTAGAACGGCCTGCCAGACGTTGCAGATCCTGCTCCAGAATCAGTTGCTCATCCAGATTATTGTCTGCAGCGGCATGAATCGCTTTCTTGATCAGGGATAGACCATAAGTCGGCTGAGTCGCCAGATGTTCAGCCATTTTTTCAGTTTCTGCCTTTAACTGATCATCTTCAACTACCTGCCAGATCATGCCGAGTTGCAGCGCACGTTCAGCCGAGATTTTGTCACCCAGCATCGCCAGACCCATCGCTTGAGCACGGCCAACCAGGCGTGGTAGGAACCAGGTACCCCCTGAATCTGGCACCAGACCGAGACGGCAAAAAGCCTGAATAAATGAAGCAGATTTCGCTGCTACCACGATGTCACAAGCCAGAGCAATATTGGCACCTGCACCCGCTGCTACACCATTTACGGCACAGATCACCGGTTTTGGCATTTCAGTAATCAGTTTAATCAGCGGGTTGTAGTATTTTTCAATGGATAAACCTAAATCTGGAGCATCAGCATTTGGATCTACTACACGGTCGTTCAGGTCCTGACCAGCGCAGAAACCACGACCTTCTGCAGAAATCACCACTGCGCGAATTGCTGAATCTTGCGCCCAGCGTTTTACGACAGAAGATACTTCCTGATGCATGGTTTCATTAAAACTGTTGAGCTGTTTTGGACGGTTAAAAGTCAGGTAGCCCACTGCATTTTTTTCTTCAACAATAATTGTTTGGTAATCCATTACACACCTTTTAAGTTTCTATTTCGTTCATGCATTTATCTGCATAGTACTTAATTTAAAATCTTTACTCGTCGAAACTGAGACGAACATTTCGAGTGGTTGGACGCGCCTGACAGCTCAGCACATAACCTTTCTGGATTTCTTCTTCTTCCAGGCTATAGTTGATTGCCATTTCCACTTCACCCTGCAGCACCTTACATTTACAGGTTGCACATACCCCGCCCTTGCAGGCATAAGGCAGATCCGCACCTGCACGTAAAGCGGCATCCAGAATGCTGTCATCCTGTTTGGATACTTCAATGATCAGCTCACGACCATCCAGAATGATGTTGACCTTTTCCTCGGTACGGCTTTCGATCTGCTGTGCAGATGCTTTTGGTGCAGCCCCGGTATTGAAGCGTTCGGTGTGAATTTTGCTGCGTTCGATCCCAAGGGTTGGCAAAACGGTTTCTACTGCATTCATCATTTCTTCAGGGCCACAGGCAAAGCAGTGATCGGTTTCTGCTGGAATCAGGCCTGCCTGGAACAGCTGCTGCAGTTTTTCTGCATCAATACGACCATTGAAAATCTCGCTGTCATTCAGTTCACGCGAGAAAATATTGATCAGTTGCAAACGCTCTTTAAAACGGTCTTTCAGATCCATGATCTGTTCAGAGAACATGGTCTGTTTCCAGGAACGGTTACCATAAACCAGGGTAAAAGTGGCATCTTGCTTACGGCTCAACACTGCTTTGACAATAGACAAAATTGGTGTAATGCCACTACCTGCAGCAAAACCCAGATAATGTTTACCACCAGTCTTGGCCGCTTTCTGGAAAAACACACCTTGTGGTGGCATCACTTCCAGTACATCGCCCACTTTCAGGTTTTCATTGGCCCAGGCTGAGAACTGGCCTTGATCAATTTTCTTGATCGCAATACTCATGTCTTCATCACTATCGCTACAGATCGAATAGCAACGGCGCAATTCTTCCTGTTCTGTAAGATGACGGATGGTCAGGTGTTGGCCCGGCTGATACTGAAAATTTTCGGCATGTTCCGGACTCAGTTCAAAAGCAATGCAAATTGCCTGTTCAGTCTGAGGCTGAATAGATTTAATGGTTAACGGAATAAACTGGCTCATTTCAAAATCCTTCTTAAGCTGTGGCGATCTCACGCTTTATTGTTATGGCTTGTGCGCTTAAGCCCTTAAATACATTTAAAATAGTCAAACGGCTCCAAGCATTCCTGACATTTGTACAGCGCCTTGCAAGCGGTTGAACTGAATTCACTGAGTAATCGGGTGTGGTGGCTATGACAATGTGGACACTGGATGCCATCGCTGAGTGCGACATGGGTACCGCAGCTGTTTGAACCACCTTTGGGCGGAGCAATACCATATTGCTGCAGCTTCTGTTTGCCTTCCTCACTCATCCAGTCGGTGGTCCATGCTTCTGACAGATCGACCACAACTTTGACCGGCGTCAGCTCATGTGCTGCAAATGCCTGGGTGATTTCCGCCTTGAGCAGATCGGTTGCCGGACAGCCACTATAGGTGGGGGTCAATCGGACGATGATTTCCTCCTGCGAGTTGATCTCCACCCCACGAATCATGCCTAGGTCAAGGACCGACAGGACCGGGATTTCCGGATCGGAAACCTGTGCCAGGACTTCCCAGCATTGATCTTCTACATGTCTAATCAAGTTCATGCCACTCACTCCCTGTGATGTGCTGGATTTACCAGTTCATGCCTGGATAGCTGCGCTGCATATATTGCAGTTCCGTCAGTACATAACCTAGATGTTCGGTATGTAGTCCTTGCTTGGCACCGCTACGGTAAGCGCCGCTTTCTGGCATGCTCAGTTCAAAACGTTGCAGCTCGGCAGATATGGTTTCCAGCCATTTTGGTTTCAGCAGTTCAAGGTCAGGAATCAGGTGAGCATCAACCAGCTGACGTTCATCTGCAGTCAGGCTGAACAGCTCTTCAGTAAAACGCCATAGCTGGTTTAGACCATGCTGAATTTTTTCATGTGCTTCTGCCGTACCTAAGCTCAGGCGTTCCATCCATGCAGTAGAAAAACGCAAATGGTATTTCACCTCTTTCAGCGACTTGATGGCGAATGAGGAAATCTCTTCATTCCTGCTATTGCTCAGGGCTGCAAACAGCAAAGCATGGTAATGATCCATCAACCATTGACGCACAATGGTTTGACCAAAGTCATTATTTGGCTGTTCGCACAGCAATAGGTTGCGGTATTCACGCTCGGTACGGAAATAGGCCAGTTTGTCTTCATCACGACCTTGCCCTTCAATTTCACTGGCTAGACTCAACGCGGTACGTGCCTGACCCAGCAGGTCCAAACCGATATTTGCCAATGCAATATCCAGCTCTAGCTCCGGTGCGTGACCGCACCACTCTGCCAGACGGTGTGAAAGGATGAGTTGGCTGTCGCCAACATGCAGTAAAAATTGTGCCAATACCTGATTCGTCATTGCTCTTTCCTCCACCTTACATGTGTTCGATGCCATCTGGAATGTGATAGAAGGTCGGATGACGGTAGACCTTGTTCAATGAAGGATCAAAAAACTCCGATTTTTCATCTGGTTGAGATGAGGTAATCAGTTCAGATTTCACGACCCAGATACTTACACCTTCATTGCGACGGGTATAGACGTCACGGGCATTTTGCAGGGCAATTTCATCATCAGGGGCGCGCAGGCTGCCGACATGACGGTGGCTCAGACCCTGTTTGCTGCGAATAAATACTTCGTATAAAGACCAGTTATTCTTGTTCATTTGCATATCCTTGTGCTATTCCGTTGCCTTAAGCGATTTTTCGTTGATCTGACTGCTGCTGTTGCTTGCTGGCATAAACTGCTGCTGATTCACGCACCCATTTGCCGTCTTCCCAAGCCTTGCGACGTGCTTCAATACGTTCGTGGTTGCATGGACCTTTGCCTGCCAGTACATCGAAAAACTCATCCCAGTTCACTTCGCCAAATTCATAGTGGCCTGTTTCTTCATTAAACTTCAGGTCTGGATCCGGTACAGTTAGGCCAAGCTGCAATACTTGCGGCACAGTGTTATCGACAAATTTCTGACGCAATGCATCATTACTGAATAATTTGATTTTCCACTGCATGCTTTGCGCACTGTTTGGAGAATTGTCATCACTTGGACCAAACATCATTAATGCCGGCCACCAGAAACGATTCACTGCATCCTGTGCCATTTGTTTCTGTTCTGGCGTGCCTTGTGCCAGTTGCATCATGGCCTCAAAGCCCTGACGCTGGTGGAAACTTTCTTCTTTACAGATACGCACCATGGCACGTGCATAAGGACCATAAGAGGTACGGCATAACGCCACCTGATTGACGATTGCAGCACCATCTACCAGCCAGCCAATCGCCGCTACATCTGCCCAGGTCAGAGTTGGATAGTTAAAAATGGATGAATATTTCATGCGGCCAGCAATCAGCTTTTCCATCATGTCATCACGGTCTGCACCTAGCGTTTCTGCTGCACTGTAGAGGTATAGGCCATGCCCTGCTTCATCTTGTACTTTAGCCAGCAATACCGCTTTACGTTTCAAAGTCGGTGCGCGGGTAATCCAATTACCTTCTGGCAGCATGCCAATCACTTCTGAATGTCCATGCTGGCCAATCTGGCGGATCAGGGTCTTTCTATAGGCATCCGGCATCCAGTCCTTCGCTTCAATCGAAATGTCCTGCTCTATCTTCTGATCGAATGTTTGTTGTTGCTTATTCATGTTTGTCTCACTTATCCCAAGTGCTGATACAATCAAATTAAAACGATACAAATATAAAATCAATACTATTTTTTAAGTATCATATATTTTTTAAAAGCATTTTCTATTAAGCTATTGTTTTTATTGTTTTTAAATTTTTAATTACATGAAAGTTACTTTTTTGTTTGCGGATTATGATTGACATTTAAGTTTTTTGATTGCAATTTATGAAACATCAAAAGTAAAAATAAACTCAACAACGTATCATAAATGGAGTTATACAATGTTGGAACTGGACAGCACAACCCAGAGTACGGATCTTCAGGACGACACACAGGCGCATTACGCAGCTAAAGTTAAAGTATTGAGTTCACTGGTTTTAGGTGGTGAACATAGCGCACAAAATGACTTGCGTACGGTCTATCACGCCATTAGCGGTGAAGCGATTTATCAAGTCAGCAGTCACGGCATCGACATGCATAACGTAGTGCAATATGCCAAACAGAAAGGTGCTGCTATTGCCCACTGGACCTTCCACCAGCGTGCCAACGCCCTGAAACAGGTGGCACAATATTTACTGGAACGTAAGGAAGATTATTACCGCTTGGCAGCCGCAACCGGCTGTACCCGCAAAGATGCCTGGATTGATATTGAAGGTGGGATCGGCACTCTGTTTGCCTATTCAAGTCTGGTTCGCCGTGAACTCAGCGATGAAACGGCACTGGTTGAAGATGCCTGGATTCCATTGTCCAAACAGGGCAGCTTTGGTGCTAAACATATCCTGAGCCCGAAAGCCGGTGTGGCCGTACATATCAATGCATTTAACTTCCCAATCTGGGGTATGCTGGAAAAAATTGCACCTACTCTACTAGCCGGTGTGCCATGTATTGTGAAGCCGGCAACAGAAGGCGCAGAACTGACACATGCAGTCGTTAAAGACATTTTAGCCAGCAATTTACTGCCAGAAGGCACCCTTCAGCTGATCTGCGGACAGACTTATGACCTGTTTGATCACCTGAATGCACAGGATACGGTAACCTTCACAGGTTCGGCTGCTACCGGCCAGAAACTGCGTGCGCATCCACACCTGAATGCCCACTCCATTCCATTCAGCATGGAAGCCGATTCGGTGAACAGCGCCATCCTGACCCAGCAAGCCAACGATGAAACCATTGACCTGTTTGTGCGTGAAGTCTTCCGTGAAATGACAACCAAGGCCGGACAAAAATGTACTGCAATTCGTCGTGCCTTTGTGCCAGCAGCATTGCTCGATACCGTACAACAACGCCTGACTGAAAAACTACAGAAAGTGGTCATCGGTGATCCTGCACAGGACGGCGTAACCATGGGTGCTCTGGCCAGCGTTAAACAGAAGCATGATGTTGCTGCCAAGGTAGAACAGCTGGCACAGGAAGCTGAAATCATCATAGGTAGCCACCTGCGCCAGGACTTTGCCATCCAGGTCGCACATCCGGAAAAATCTGCTTTCTATCCACCAACAGTATTGTTATGTAAAGATCCGGTACAGGCCCAACAGATTCATAATATCGAAGCCTTTGGCCCAGTGGTTACATTGATGCCCTATAGTGACCTACCACAACTGGCAACATTAGTAGCTCGTGGTGAAGGCAGTCTGGTCGCTTCAATCGTGCGTAACCATGATGAAAATATTGAACAGCTACTCAGCAAGATCGCGCCTTGGCATGGTCGTGTGCATATTCTGGATCGTGAAAGCGCTAAGGAAAGTACCGGTCATGGTTCACCACTGCCATTGTTAGTGCATGGTGGTCCGGGGCGTGCTGGCGGTGGTGAGGAACTCGGTGGTCTGCGTGCAGTGAAACACTATATGCAGCGTACTGCTATTCAAGGCTCACCAAATGTGCTGACTCAGGTCGGTCATAGCTGGACCGCGGGTGCGGAGGTATTTGAAGACCGCGTGCATCCATTCAAGAAATCCTTTGATGAACTGCGGATCGGTGAACGCCTGCTGACTGCACGCCGTACCATTACTGAAGCTGATATTGTCAACTTTGGTGGTTTAAGTGGTGATTACTTCTATGCACATATGGACAAGATTGCGGCTGCAGAATCCCTGTTCGGTGAACGCGTCGCACATGGTTACTTCATTGTTTCTGCCGCTGCTGGCTTGTTTGTTGATGCTGCTCCAGGTCCGGTTATTGCCAACTACGGCATGGACAACCTACGCTTCGTAGAACCGGTGAAAATTGGTGATACCATTCAGGTAGAACTGACCTGCAAGCAAAAAACACCTAAACCACTGCGTGATGAGCAAAAACCGCATGGTGTCGTGGTTTGGGACATCAAAGTGAAAAACCAGCGCAATGAACTGGTCGCGACCTATGACATCCTAACTCTCGTAGAAAAAGCTGCTTAACAAATATTTTCAGACACTTAAAGTAAGAAGGGAATCTATTTGATTCCCTTTTTTATTTATTTGAAAATAATTGTATCTTTTTAATACAGACATATTGACGGCTGTGCAAATTACTCCTAGATTAGATTAATTGATACACATTAAAAATAAAAATAATTAAATTTGTATCAAATAAACCAATCACTATAACTTGCACAGGATGTTGCATGATGAATGAAAAAACATTGGTCATAGACAAGGTTGACAATGACGTCCAACCACTCGATTCTCATCTAAAAATTACTACGCCTATCCCCGAACAGGTAGCTACAGAAATTCCACCAGCAGCTCCAGAACGTAGTAGCTATCAATGGTATGTGGTGATCATCTGTATGGTGGCCTATATTTTGTCTTTTGTAGACCGCCAGATTTTATCCTTGATGATTGAGCCGATTAAGGCCGACTTGATGCTCAGTGATACCCAGTTCAGCCTGTTACAAGGTCTAGCATTTTCCCTGTTCTATGCCTTTATGGGCGTACCAATTGCGGCACTCGCAGATAAAAAGTCTCGTGTGAAAATTATTTCGGTTGGGATTGCTTTCTGGAGTCTGGCAACTGCAGCCTGCGGTCTCAGCAAAAACTTTATCCAGATGTTCCTGGCTCGCCTCAGTGTCGGTGCAGGTGAGGCAGCCCTATCTCCTGCTTTTTACTCAATCGTAGCGGATCTATTCCCTAAACATAAACTGGGTCGTGCGCTAGGCGTATATGCGATTGGTGCTTTTATCGGTTCAGGGCTGGCGTTCCTGATCGGCGGTTATGTGATTGGTCTGCTCAAAGATGTTAGCTTTGTCACTTTACCGGTAATTGGTGAGATCAAGACTTGGCAACTGACCTTTATGATTGTCGGTTTACCGGGTGTATTGCTGGCGCTGCTCATGATTTTGACCGTACGTGAACCCGAGCGTAAAGGCCTCAAAATGGATGCGAATGGTGTCGCAGTGAAAGCATCTTTTAAGAATTCCATCGGTTTTATCAAAACCCATAAAAAGACATTCTTCTGTCATTTTATTGGCTTCTCTTTCTATACCATGATGCTGTATTCCCTGCTCGGCTGGGCACCGGCCTACTACATGCGTCACTTTGGCCTGGATGCAAGCCAGACCGGATATATCCTTGGAAGTATTATTCTTGTCGCAAATACTTCAGGCGCCCTATTCTGTGGCTGGCTCATCGACTTCTTTTCTAAACGTGGCTATAGCGATGCAGCGATTCGTGCCGGTGCAATTGGCTGTGCTGCCCTGATCATTCCAAGTGTGCTATTTACTCAGGTCGACAATATGCAGCTTTCATTCGCACTGATCTTTGTCGCCATGTTCTTCTCCACCTTCCCGATTCCAGCATCAGCCGCTGCTACCCAGATGTTGACACCAAACCAGTTGCGCTCTCAGGTATCAGCCAAATTCCTGTTGATTTCTAACCTGATTGCACTCGGTGTGGGTACAACTGCGGTGGCGCTGATTACAGACCGATATTATGAAAATACCCTAATGGTGGGGAATTCAATTTCTATCGTCAATGCGATAGCCGGCCTGATTGGTGTATTCCTACTGTATAAAGGCTGTCAGTATTATCGTGAAAGCATGAAAGTTGAAAAGCTGGTCGATTAAGACAATATTAGATTTTCAAGCTTTAAATCCAAACCTTAAATCAGCCGATTTAAGGTTTTTTATTTAGATAGCAAAAGATCAATAGATACTCATTCACACTCAATCTTTTTCTGCAATTCATATGAAAATTAAACTGCCTGGACTTTCCCACCAAAAAGCCGTATAACACCGTTTTTCGAATTAACAGGTGTTGACCATTGAAACTTGTTCTTGCACCCATGGAAGGCTTAACTGACCCGATTATGCGCGATGTACTGACATCCGTCGGGAGCTTCGACTGGTGTGTAACCGAGTTTATTCGTGTCACGGATTCGGTGCTACCAGATCATATCTATCACACCTACTGCCCTGAACTGTTAAATGAGGGCAAAACTGCTGCCGGTACGCCGGTGCATGTACAGTTTCTGGGAAATAATCCGGAAATGCTGGCAGCCAATGCAGTGAAGGTCGCTGCCATGGGCGCGCCTGCAATTGATATGAATTTCGGTTGCCCAGCTAAAACCGTGAATCGTCACCGTGGTGGTTCAGTGCTGCTAGATGAACCTGAAGTCGTCTATGAATTGGTCAAAGCTGTTCGTGATGCAGTGCCTGCACATATCCCGGTTTCGGCGAAAATGCGTCTGGGTTATATGGATCGCAACTTCATGATGGAAAATGCCCATGCCATTGAAGATGCTGGAGCGGCCTGGGTCACTGTCCATGCACGAACCAAAGCCGATGGCTATACTCCGCCAGCCTTCTGGGACCAACTGCAACCGATTCGTGAAGCACTAAAAATCAATGTGATTGCCAATGGTGAAATCTGGACCAATACCGATGCCAAGCAATGTCAGCTAGAATCAGGCTGTGAAGACCTGATGATTGGCCGTGGTGCGGTCACTACACCTGATCTGACCCAATGTATTCGCCAGAATTCTGATGAGCCGCTCATCACCTGGAATGAACTACTGAAACTGCAAATCCGTTTCCTGAATGGTTCCTATAAAAAGGAAATGAATATGGTCGGCCGTTACAAACAATGGTTGGGGATGATGTCCAAGCATTATCCTGAAGCTAAAGCACTCTGGGATGAGGTTAAACGGATTAAACAGCTGGTTGAAATTACTGAAAAGCTAAAAGCCTCGAAAAATTAAGAAAAAAGCCTTTGAATGATTCAAAGGCTTTTTTATTCGGATTGCCGCCTGTTTAAATTTGCAACATGTTCACGGTTGGTTTTCCAGGATTTTTCTAGTACTTCCTTCTCCAAGCGAATCTGGATATGTTTAATCTTGGTGTCAGAAATAACTCGCTGATTAAAGCTTTTTACATAATCTGTCCAACCTGCACCCCGAAATACATAATTCGGCATTGGGGTTTTGAATACCGCATCTGGCATAAATACAATCACAGAATGCAGCTGGGCTGGCTCAATAATATCAACCAGCAACTGCTCCAGAACTTTGATGTGCTTATAATTCTGATGAATCGGATTTTGAAATTTATAGCTATTTTTATAAAGTTTTTGCGTCCAGGTTTTTTGTCGCTTGCTACCAAAGATCCAGCCTTTATAGTTTTTGGTTTCAATCACAAACAGGCCATAAGGACTTAATAAGAAATGATCAATTTGTGTTGTGCTCCCTTCTCCATCTGGAAGAGTCAAATCGTTTAATAACCGATACTCAGGGTCTTTCAGATAAAGTTTGACATGCGTGGCAACAGCGAACTCTCCCAGCTTCCCTTTTAAAAATGGTTTAAATAACTTAAAAATGATTAAACCAATAAAAAGTAGAAGAACCCACCATAAACTGGACCAGAGTTGGCCTAAGATTAGTGTTGCGAACTGATCCATATTTTAATTTTCATTAATTTTATGATTTTGATCTTAATGGGTTCGCTCAATATTTAACAGAATTTCTTTTTTATCCAGACCACCCGCAAAGCCTACCAGCTTACCACTACTGCCAATCACCCGATGACAAGGTGCAATAATCGAAATCGGGTTTTTACCATTAGCAGCACCCACGGCGCGTACTGCTTTAACATTACCGACCTGTTCAGCGATTTCCCGGTAACTTCGGGTCTGTCCATAAGGAATATTCAGCAAAGCCTGCCAGACTTTTTTTTGAAAATCAGTACCGGCAAAATCTAAAGGCAGTTCAAAAACATTGCGCTGACCGGCAAAATATTCTTGAAGCTGACGCCGAGCTTCTATCAATACAGGATGCTGTGGATCTTCAACCAGAGTTGCCAACCTGACCCGATTCGGTTTTTCACAATCCCAGAGTACAGCTACCAGCGCCGTTTCATTGGCGACCAGCTGCAACTGCCCTACAGGCGAGTCCATATAAATATAACTGAGCTGCATGGCCCTACTCCTACAGAATCAAGCTTGCCAGTTTTTATTTTACTCGAAATCAGAACTGCTCAACAGCTCTTAGGAGGAGGATAATTTCATCAAAACAAGTCCGGAAATAATCAGCACCGCAGCCAGCATACGCATAGCAGAAGCAGGTTCACCTAAAACTATAACACCGACCAGAAATGAGCCGACTGCGCCAATGCCCGTCCAGATGGTATAGGCAGTTCCTAGAGGCAAAGTACGCATGGCATAGGCCAGTAATACAAAACTGAGCACCATAAAAACAATCGTAAAAATACTCGGTGTGAGTTTAGTAAAACCCTCTGAGAGCTTCATGGAATAGGCCCAGACAATCTCAAATAGTCCAGCGAATACAAGTATAATCCAGGCCATATTGCCCTCCTCCTAATTAACAGAGTCAGGCCGTCCTGACGATTTTTCTTGTTGAATTTTATAAATTTAATCAACAAGGGAGGTCGTTCCCCCTAAAAAAATAAACATCTTATAAAACAGATGACAAAACCAAACTGCCGTTTACAAAATTTGACTGAATGAGAATTAACTTAACCATGTCTTACTCAAATGCTCAGGACAACTTGAAGATTTCAGCCTATCTTAAGGAACGCCAACATGGGACATCGTGTTATGGCATTACAGAGACTTGAGTAAGAAAAACAAACAAGGAATAAGTCCATATTATTAAGTTATGCACATGAATTAAATTTAAAAATAGCGTGGAGATCTTACACAATGAAACACAAAACTAAGACCTATTGATCACTTTTTGTTTGGCTTGATTATTAACCTTTGATGAATAAACGACCACTAAAATCAAGGGCTGACATATGTAAAAAGAACTCCAATTGAGTTCTTTTTATACAAATTTTGTCTAAGATACAATCAATCAGGCTACAAACGATTACAAAATATGCAACATATCCATATGGTTATCAACATAGATATCTACACACTTATCCATAAAGTTATCCACAGATTTATGCACCTTAAACATTTTAGAGATTAAAGCTGGATTTGACCGACTTTAGCCAGCTCACTACGCATTTCATCAATCACAGCTTTATAATCTGGCTTGCCAAAAATCGCTGAACCGGCCACAAACATATCTGCACCAGCTTCTGCAATTTCACGAATATTTGCTGGTCCCACACCGCCATCTACTTCTAAGCGGATATCACGACCTGAAGCATCAATGATCTTGCGCGCCTGACGTAATTTATCCAAAGTCATTGGAATGAATTTCTGTCCACCAAAGCCAGGGTTCACACTCATTAGCAATACCTGATCAACCTTATCCAGTACATAATCCAGATAATGCAATGGTGTCGCTGGATTAAATACCAGACCGGCTTTAGCACCACCTGATTTGATCAACTGTAAAGAACGGTCAATATGATCAGATGCTTCCGGATGAAACGTAATAATATCTGCGCCTGCTTCCAGAAAGTCACCAATCATGCGATCTACAGGTTTCACCATGAGATGCACATCAATAGGTGCCTGAATACCATATTTTTTCAGTGCCTTACATACACCTGCGCCAAAGGTTAAATTGGGTACATAGTGATTATCCATAACATCGAAATGCACAACGTCTGCACCGGCCTGAAGTACATTTTCAACTTCTTCACCTAAACGGGCAAAGTCGGCAGACAAAATAGAAGGTGCAATTAAATAAGGCTTGGACATGAAAGGACCTGGCTAACTGAAATTGGATTTTTCTCATTATACCAAATCCAGTCCTGCTACTGTGACTTGGATGTTATGTGAATACAATGCTATGTAACGCTGGACAGTATTTATGCTTAATATCACTAGACCTGGATGAAAATGATTGATTAAGACAGGAAAACTCGCATATCCATCAATAAAAAATCGAGGCTAAACACGCCTCGATCCTCAGGATATAGAGATATGAATTTTTATACTCAATATCAGGGCTAAACAGGTTGGCTCATTTTTTCTTCGAATGCATGAATCCGTTCAATTCTTTTGTCCAGCTCGGGATGCGATTCCAGATATTTTTTTGAGTTTTCCAATCAAACGCAACCATTTCAGTTCAGACTCGGTAATTTGCCGTTCTTTTCCATCAATATTCAGGGTAAAGTTTTTCATTTTTATCGTTTTACTCTGCTCTGCCAGGATTCTAGCGTTTTCAACCCGCTGCAAAAAGTTCGACAAATGGATACTGGATATCTGCTGTTGATGTAAATGTTGCATGGCATAATCATCCGCAGCAAGTTCAAGCGCCTGTGAATATCCCGCATCGGCGAGTACCGCTATAGATGCCGCCACGACATCACTTAAGTCTCCCGTTACCAAGGCAAATAATCCTGCTGCACCCAGGTTGGAAATCACTTTTTGCATGCTATGTTTTTGTACCAGATGACCTTGTTCATGCGCCAGTACTGCAAGAACTTCTTCATCTGCGCCACTGAGCTTGACCAGTTCATCGGTGACAATAATGGTATTGTTCGGAATCGCAGCTGCATTAAGTCTCATGATTTCTCCGCCTTGACGGAAAATAACCTTAGCGGGTTTCCCTACTGCAATTTTTTGTTCATACAATTTTTTTAGATGTGCTTGATGCTCTGCGGAGAGCTTGGATGGCTCAGTTTGCTCAATTAATTTCTGCTCAGTTTGATTTCCTACCTCGATCAAGGTCTGTTCGGGAAGTAATTGAGCGAGCTGCTGAGCGGTATAAGGAATTCCCCATTTAAGAATAAAAATTACCGCACATATCACGATAATCATCGAGAAGAAAATCAGGAGTGGAGAACGTTCAAATTTCCATATGGCATGATAGATTTCTTTGGATTTAATCTTCAGCCAATGCGGTGCTTTGGTCAAAAATTCAATCCGACGATCTTCAGGTAATTCGATAATCGGTTTACGTCCCCCGACCCCGCTAATATACGCCATATCGGGATAAGTAAAATAAAAGTCAGCCTCGCTCACTTGCTTGGGTGTTTCTTCACTAAGCTTTAGGGCAATCCCGCGTTGCTGATCAGGGACAATCCATGCACGCTGGGCTTCGGCCAAAACCCCATCATAAAATCTGACTTCAACAGGTCGCTTCATCCTACTTGCCTCTATAACGATGCATCGAAATCAAAGATATCCAGTACTTCATTGGCTATAGCATTTGGATCACGCTGCAAGATATTTTTTAGATTAGTTTCGTCCTCTGCTAGATAGAGTTCTAGGTTAGCCAGTTGATATTCATATAAACGGATGCTCGCCCAAGGGGTCATGAGTCCCAAACTGAGTGCACGCACAATCCAGTTACTCAGTACAATCCAGCTATAACGCCATGTCGTTACCCGGGTTTTAAAGTAGCTTTGACCAAGCTCTACATGATTCCAGGTATACATATATAAGCGTGCAGAGATCATCGGCCAGACCAAGGCCAGACAAAACAGATAGCTCAATACAACACCTAAGGTAAACAAGTTTGTACCGATCAAATCGATCCAGTAAACGATTACCGCGATCCATGCAATGCCGATCAGCAGACACAAACATAAGGGGATATAGACTGCCGACATAAATTTAGACCACTGAATCCCCAGCCTGAACTGAAGTTGTCCGATCGATAAATGATTAAAGCAGTAACGTTTGTATAGCCAGATCACCACTGGGCTGAAAAGAAACAAAGTAAAAATATTGACCAATATCGCGAGCCATAAAACCCTATAGGCTTCCCGATTGCTTCCACTAAAATGAAACCGGACATTGCCATATTTACTATTCCGAGCCTTAAATTTCAGGGTCATCCGAATTAACCAAGGTAGAGAGATCGCAGCAATCAGAAATAATGAACTGGTAGCCAAGATGGAGTAATTGGTTAAGATCACTGTCACCACATACAGCTCCAATGCCAGTAGACGACCTAGTAGAATTCGGCTTGGCATGGCAATGAAGTCAAAGCGATATTTTAACAATTGGGTATTGCCGTAGAAATATCGGATACGGCGTGCCTTTGCCCAAGGGCTATACAAAGTAAGCGTAATGATGGTTAACATCAGATTCACCATCCAGATTCCAAAATATTCCGTGGCACTGCCATGAAATCGGAAGCTGTGTTTTTCTAGTGAAGTTGATGACTGGTCAATCTCTGGTTCAGGCTTATTGTGCATCGTGTTCTTAACTGCAACTGGTTCTACCTGATTTCTGAATAGCAACTTATATGCCATTTTTATTATATTTATTTGATATTCATATAAAAAACTCCAAAAATATGACCTATTTTTGAAGTTTCATTATACTTTTAAATTTGCTTCGCTTTTGCTGCTTGGCTTATGGATTTAATTGCACGGCATGGAATTGTAGGTGGTCATCTACAAAGCTTTGAATAAAATAGTAACCATGATCATAACCCTGATGTTCACGTAAGGTTAATTTCTGGTTCACGGCATCACAAGCTTGCTGAAATAACGCCGGATTCAGCTGGCTATAGAACTGATCAGAAAAGCCCTGATCAATCAGGATATCGCTAAACAGTGCACCTTTTTCCTGAACCAGCGCAGTTGCATCATGCTTCAACCATTCTTCGCGGTTTTCGCCCAGATAATTTGAGAATGCTTTTTCACCCCATGGGCATTGGCTTGGTGCACAAATCGGTGCAAATGCCGAAACTGAACAGAATTTTTCCGGGTATTTAAAAGCCAAAGTTAAAGCGCCATGTCCACCCATGGAATGACCGAAAATCCCAATCTTATCCGCCTGAACTACGAATTCTTCACACACCAGTTCATACAACTCATCGATAATAAAGCTTTCCATCTGATAATGTTCAGCCCACGGTGCTTGAGTGGCATTGATATAGAATCCGGCACCTTGCCCGATATCCCAGTGATCCCCTTTGGCAACATCATCTCCACGTGGTGAAGTGTCAGGTGTAATCAGAATCAGGCCAAGCTGGGCCGCCAGACGCTGGGCATGTGCCTTGATCGCAAAAGTCTCTTCCGTACAGGTCAGGCCAGCTAAATAGAACAAAGCTGGACAATTCTGCCCTTCCAGAGCTTGTGGCGGCAGGAAGATTCCAAATCTGGTTGGCTTTTTTAATATTTTAGACTCAAAGCTATAAATCCGCTGTTCACCCTCAAAGCTTCGATTATTCTGTACCAGTTCCATCATCATTCCTTTTTCTATTTTCTAAAGTTGTAGATTGGTTTATGGAGTCAAAGCGACAGACGGAGATGCTGAAGTGGTCGTCGCTGGAGGGAAAAGACGCTGTTCTAGTTGTGGCAACATCAATTCCATGTTTTTGCCAATCACCCATTGTGGTTCTGACGGTTCAAATCCCTGAGCTGCTTCCCATTTAGCCACTGTAGTCTTGGCCTGCTCAAAAGAGGCTTTCAGACTGTTATTTTCACGCATGGCCTCATCAAAGAAAGCACGACCGAAATAAGTATAGTCAGCTTCGTTCGAACAACCGAATGACTGACGGTCAGCAGCAGAGGCTGTGATAATTAAAGTATTATCATTCTGCAGAGCCGAAGCGAAACCACCTGAGAAACAGGCAGAAATAACAATCACTCGCCAACGCACACCTGAGGCATCCAGAGTATCACGCAACCATTTTGGATCGACTGATGCCAGATCTAGCGGTGCATTTTCCATTTCAAATTCATTTGGCAAGCCATGTGAGGTCATATACAGGAACAGTACATCACTTTCCCGGTTCATCTGCTGGCCAATACGGCGCAAGGCCAATTCCATGCTGGTTTTGGAAGCAAGTGGAATCTCAGTCCGTGTTGCCGGATGATTCACCAGCATAATCGAACGGCCAAAAGTCCCAAACCGGGTATCAAACTGCTTTTTAATCCGCTCTATTTCTGAATAGAACACATCCTGATAACTCGCGCCAGCCACACCCATAAAGTACCAATGCGACTGTGCAAATTCACCATATTCAATTGCATCCAGCGCCTTATTCAGCAAGATCGGCTGAGCATAGAAAGCATCTTCAGCAAAACTTGGTGGAATTTCTTCAACTTTCCAGATGGGCTGATCTTTCACCGAAATCTGCCACACCACCAAGGTAAACAAGGTGGCCAGCATAATCAGTGCCCGTTCCCACCACGGCCATTTTAATTCACGTGAAATCACCCAGACCACAGCCAGACTTTGCCAGACAAACAGCATGACAAACAGGGTCGGAATATAGGCATAGAAAATATAGGGTAGATAATCCAGATCACCCAGATACTGGATCAAGCTCTGGAACAGCATGATATGCGTATCCAGCACCAGCCAGAGCAATGCGGGTACCAGCATCAGACGAGGATTATTCACTCGCTGGGACAAGAAAATCCCGACAATCAAGGCAATAAAGGGCCAAAGTGCATAACTGATCAAACCTTGAGAGTTAAAATCTCCCATGCGGCCGGAACTGAGCCAGCTAAACAGGCTATTAGCACAGCCGCCCAAAATGCCCCAGAACACCAGTTGCAGAATAGAGGGACGCACCAGTTGCAGCGAACGCCGAGATCCCAGAAATAACCACATCCCGGCAATTTGGTTGCTTTTAAAATCGTGCCAAAAATTGATGGAGGGTTTAAAGTCGATCATATGATTTCAGGGAGGTGAGTGGCTCGCTAATGTGCCCAATAAGTTTATGCTTGATATAAGTTTTATCAATGCCAATTTTTAAATATATAACAAATCCTTGATCTATTTTGAAGCAATTCTCATATTAAGTAACCAGTTCATGCTGAAAATAGGCATCAAAACGGCAAGCATCACCAGACCATTGATGATTTGGCTCTTTTCCAGCTAAAAATACGGCCAGACGAGGACGTTTCACCACCACCCGCTTGCCAATTTTTTGTGCTAATTCTAAGAGATTATCCCCCAGATCCATTTCACCATCTTCCGGTAAAAGCAAATGTAATAACTGCATTTGTTTTTTCACCTGTGCCTGCTTTTTCGGTGCCTGCTGATTCTGGTCGCGTTGTGGAAACATCGGGTCCAGATAAACCACATCGACGACCGCATTCTGCTCAGCCTGTGATTTCAGATAGTCTGCAGAATCTGAAAAAACCAGATGAATCCGGTTAACCACCGAACTTAGAAAAGTATCCTTTTTCGCTCGGTGATGACTGTCTTCAAGCAGGGTAAATAAAATAGGATGTCGTTCGACCAAGGTCACCTGAGCACCCAAATGTGCCATCAACAGACTGTCATGACCTAGCCCAGCTGTCGCATCGATAAGAGTCGGCTTTTCTCCGAGGTTACAAGCACGAGCAATCATTTCCGATTTTAAAGAGGCACGTTTTAAACGCCCTACTTCTGCTTGCCAATCTGGTTGCATTTTCATGCCATTGGCACAGAGCCATAGGCCGTCAGCATCAACACACAGAGCCAGTTCGGAATGTAAACGCAAGAAACGTGCATTCAGCTTTTCAATAACCTCAATACTAACCTCTACACCACGAGAAGAAAGCACAGCCTCGAAGTGCTGTGCTTTCTCTTGATACTCAGATTCGGTATATAAGCGAATCGTGCTTACCATAATCTCCAACCTGTAAAGGCAAATAATAAAATCAGTAAACCTGAGGCTATGCGATACCAGGCAAAAACCATGAAATCACGTTTTGCCACATAGGCTACCAAGGCACGGATTAATAAAAGCGCTGAGATGAACGATACGATGATACCGACTGCCAGAACCGTCCAGTCTTCTGTGGTACTGTAAACATCATAGCTTTGATACAGATCGAGCAGGCCTGCACCGATAATAACCGGAATCCCCAAGAAGAATGAAAATTCAGTTGCAGCCTTACGTGATACGCCAAGGAACATCGCCCCGATAATGGTCGCACCTGAACGTGAAGTTCCCGGTATCAGGGATAAGACCTGAATCAGACCAATCCAGATCGCATCTTTTACGGTTAGATCTTCAACTTCCTGGGCACGTACCTTAGGTGGATTCTTTTCAATCCAGATAATGATCAGACCACCGACGATCAAGCCAATGGCAATTGCAATATTATTGAATAGCAGTTCTTTTACAGTTTGCCCTAGGGTCAGACCAATCAGCACAATGGGAATAGAGGCCAGAATCAGGCCAATCCCTAAACGGCGTCCTTGCGGTTCACCACTTACGATCCCGGTTGCTGCACCCCAAAGCCGTGCCCAATATTCATAAATAACCGCGGCAATTGCCCCCATCTGAATTGCGACGACAAAAACATCGCTTTTTTGTTTAGTCCAGAAATTCATTAATTCTGAAGCCAAAATCAGATGCCCAGTACTGGAAATAGGCAAAAACTCAGTAATACCTTCAACAATACCCATAATTGCTGCTTTCAGCAGCAGTAAAAGATCCATGCTTAATCCTGATTAATTATGCTTTGCCTTGTTCTGGAATTTTTTTCCATGCGTTATCACGTAAATATACCGGAAGTGCCAATTCTGCACTGACCCAATTTTCTGTTTTTGCTGCTGCACGCGCAATCATGGCAATATCCTGCGCTGTTGCACTGACATTTTTATATTCAGATGCTGTTTCTTGAACTAGATTGGCACCTGAACCCACCACAGTAAATTTTACTGCTTCAGCACTTTGTTCATAACTCAAAAGCTGTTCTTCATCAACAGCCTGCATAACCCCTTGAGCATCTAACTGATAACTGGCCACGTAGACTTCATTCATCCGTGCATCCAGTACGGCAGTTACTGTAGTTAAACCATGCAAACGATATGCCGCTTGCGCCAAAGCTTGTAAAGTGGATACCGGAATTACAGGCAGATCATTTGACCAAGCCAAAGCTTGGGTCACAGCCGCATTGATGCGAACACCACTAAACGATCCCGGGCCACGACTAAAGGCAATTGCTGTCAGATCAGATACAGCCAAGCCCAGATCATTGAGGCCTTGTTCAATCATTGGGAGAATGGTTTGCGTTTGTGCCTTGGCGCGCGCATCAAGCTGAAAAAATAGTTCTTGAGTATCATCGATCACAGAGACGGAACACTGCTCATTGGCAGTCTCCAATGCCAGCACTTTCATGCACAACCTTAATTCAGAGAATATAAAAAACGTCGAATATAATACTCCACTCATATCTTCTAGGCGAGATTTTCCCAAGCCAGATACAAAAATGCCTAGAAAATTCTAGGCTTAACTGAGGACATTATTCAGATAACAGCCTAAAGCTGTACTTCTTCCAGGTCCTGAAATTTCTGGAAATGCTCAGCATAGTGCATGGCACTCATTTTCAGTTTCTGAATACTGGCTTCATCTAAAGTTTTCACGACTTTGCCTGGTGAGCCCATTACCACCGAATTATCAGGAATCACCTTCCCTTCTGGAATCAGGGCATTGGCACCAATAATACAATTCTTGCCAATCACGGCATGATTCAAGATCACTGCCTGAATTCCAATCAGGCTATTATCGCCAATCGTGCAACCATGCAGCATGGCTTGATGACCAATGGTCACATAATTTCCGATGTTCATTTCAATTCCGGCATCAGTATGTAGCACTGCATTTTCCTGAACATTGGTGAAGTCACCTAACCGAATTTTGCTGTTATCTGCACGAACGACGGCGCCAAACCAGACACTCACCTGCTTGCCTAATTCAACCTGTCCAATGACCGTCGCTGTAGGTGCCACCCAACCATCCCATGGCTGATGCGTTACTTTTGGTGAATGTCCCTGAAATTGATATAACATGGCTGAAATCCTGTTCAACGGTTAAAAAATTTTGAGCGTTTAAACGCAGGTGAATTAAGTAAAAATGGCCAGTCTTTTTTATAGTCAAGCCCGTACTGAAATAATGAAATTAGCATACGTGCGGTCAGTCCCCAGACAATCTCATTTTCCACCCGCATACTTGGAAAATATAAAGACTGCTGGGCAAACCGCACTTCATAAGGCATCGGCTGGGCTTCCAGCAAATGCTGCAAGGAAGCAAAGAAAATCCGGTCAATTTCCGTCGGCTGAGGAATAAGTTGAATGGTAGGCGGAATTAAACCGACCACAGGCTTAACCAGCATCCCGTTACGTGCCTTTTGCATCGGGAGATCCCCGATCAGATGCACATCAAATGGGTTAAGCGCCGTTTCCTCATACGCCTCTCTCAAAGCCACTACAATATTACTGGTATCTTGCGGGTCGCGTTTACCCCCTGGAAAAGAGACTTCCCCTGCATGATTATTCATATAAGCTGAACGACGTGTCAGCAAAACTTTGGGATCAGCTTCATCTGTGATCGCAATTAATACAGCAGCCTGTGCAGTTTGAATCCGTTTGGAAAATCGTAAATGTTTCTGCAAGCGTTGTATTAATCCCAGCTCATCCATTCATTCAGCTCCCTATGCGACTATAATTTCATCATAGCTGATTTTTGATTTGGCGGGATAGAAATGATGCCAAATTTTGATTTTTCAGTTATCCTGACCTTACTGTTATCATTGATGATGAATATGAACTTCTGTGTGAACTGTGGACATAAAACAACAGAGAAAATTCCTTTAGGCGATCAGAAGGTTCGCAAGGTTTGTACTACATGCGGATATATTCATTACATTAATCCAAAAGTGATTTGCGGTGCATTGGTGCTCTGGGAAGATAAAGTTCTGCTCTGCCGCCGTGCAATTGAACCACGTTATGGACTGTGGACCCTCCCTGCCGGTTATATGGAACTGTTTGAAACCATGGAACAGGGCGCAGCACGTGAAACCCGTGAAGAAGCCGAAGCTGAAGTAGATATTGAACAGCTGTACTGCATGTACAATATTCCGCGGATTGGCCAGATTTATGTCCTGTTTAAATCTCAACTGATTGATGGAAAATTTGGTGCAGGTGAAGAAACCATTGAAGCACGTTTATTTGATGAAGATGAAATTCCCTGGAGTGAACTGGCTTTCCCGAGTGTAGAGCATACGCTTCGTCATTATTTTGAAGACCGTAAAACCAATAACTTCCCGATGCATCTAGAGACCTTGGGAACTCGTTTGGATCATACAGGTTAAAATGTCTTTTTATAAAAAAGCCCATCATTGGATGGGCTTTTTTATTTCATGATTTGTTTTTAGTTTTGATGCTATAACAATCCGCTAATTTGAATGAAACACTTCCGCCACTTAGCTTGGCCAGATTGGTCTCTTCTGTCGTTTCATCAGTATTATTGTTGTTATAGACTTTCTGGAAGCTGGCATAAGTATTCGCCCAACCTACGCTTTCTCCAGCTGAGTTGGTAAAGCCCACACGACTGGTTCCATTCAATACATTAGATAAATTGAGTAATGCCCCACCAATCACAATCTTATCCTCTGTATTGGTTGAAGCCTGAATAGTGGAGTTCATACCTACCAAGGCACCATTTAATGAACCAAATACAGGATCAGCGAAGACCAGTCGCATAGATACTGTTTTTTCATCTATAAATGCACGGCCTAAGGTACCGAGACGATATTGTTGAACGCCGTTATTGTCTTTAAGTCCAGCCGGTAAGATATCTCCCTGGCAACCATTAATGCTATCAGTTGCAAGATTGCTCGCGGACTGCATATTGGTACGCACATCACCATTACTATCAATCACAACACCCACTGTAACAGGGCTAATTGAGTTTTCACTAAATTTAAATTCCATGTTGCCATACATTGGGAAAATATATTCTTCACCTGACTTTACATTTTCAGCTGTTTTAAAGACTTGACGATCCAGATAGCTGATCGGGAAAATTTTATAAAGATCAATTGAGCCACTATAGTTGTCATCATCAGCATTAAAGCGCCATAAACCAAGACTGGCACGATCAGCATCGCTGATTTCAGTTTTACCTGTGGCCATCTTATAAAATGCTTCTTTACCGGCGATCACATAATCGCTCAGCAAACGACCTTGGTAAATTTCTAATGGATTGCTGTTGTTAGCCACATTCATTTTATATGGTGCATTTGATGAAAGCATTCTCGTTGCAGGGCTAATCCAACTGGTTTGCGGTACTGCGGTAATTTGCTGTGGTTTAACCTTACGGATCAATTCCGCATTAATGCCACCCAAAGATCCCAGATTATTGGAGCCCAGTTTTAATTGGGTATCGCGCCACTGTAGTCCACTGCCGAAGGTATAACCTTGGCGGTCTGTAATCAGGATAAAATGTCCAAATAAATATTTAGTCGTTTTATCTTTAATGTCACATACAGATTTATTACATCCCGCCAGACCGTCAGAACCAGTCAAGTTACTGCTAATAATGCCTGAAGTTGAGAACAGAGAAAATTCCGGTTGATATACTGCAGCACTGGCAATATTGGCCAGTTTTTTTACGACTTCAAAGGCCTGATCATCACTAATCTGGCTAATATCAATAAAAGGTTTAAGGGTTTCTGCCAAATTTGCATCTGTCAGGCTGATATCTTTATTAATTTTGCCCAGATTCTTTCGCATATCCTCTGTGATATACAAGGGCTGTATATCCGTCGGATTATAGATACGGCCTTTTTCCAGTGCCAAGGTCTGCCAGATTTTGACCAGTTTCATCGCCACCTGTACGGTTGGATCTGTCTGTTCGATTCTGGCAATATTACGACCGGTAATTCCCTTGGCAATATCAAGTACACTTAGTCGAGGTAATTGACTCGATGTACTGAGGTTCATATATTCAGAAAGCTTGACAGTACCCAATTTGATTTTGGTATCACTAAAACTTTTCAGATAAAATTCAATACTATCTGCTTTTTGACAAGTACCTGACGCCACCCCCTCATTTTGGTCAAATAAAGTAATAAAGGTATTTTCTTTATCACCACTACAATTAAAGTTAAGACCATCAATTGGATATTCAAGTCCCCATTCCAGACAATTCGTTGCAGTAGCAGAGCAGGAACCATTCATGGTGGCTTCATCATTTTGTTCTGGTATGACATTCGCACTTTCACCTCCGCATCCACTGAGGGCAGCAAATAAAGCAGTGAAAGCAAATGGATATAATATTTTATTTTTCATCTTATTCTACTCGAATCGTCCTTATCGAATGGCGACTAGTTTTAGTTGTCCATAATTTGTCAGCATCTTGTCTTCAACATCTATGGCTGAAGCGAGTGGAGTCATTAAAACATATTGGCTTTGCGCAGGAACCTGAATAATTCCCTGTATCTTCTCATGTTGAATAATATTGGCTTGTGCTTCCTGATTTTTGAAACCGCCTGCCCCTTCTAAAACACAGCCTCGTTCATCCAGAAATACAACAAATGGCCAGTAATAGGCAGGATTATTCTGACGGGAAGCATACGACTGAATCTGAACATTTTTAATTTCAGATTTTAGCTTCACAATTTCATAATCAAACTCATCTGATTTCAGCGGTGCCCGGGGCCAAAGATTAATGGATTTACCTGCACTAATCTCTTTCGCATTCTTAACTTTTTTATCTTTAAAACACTGCTTACCTAAGCTTTCTACAGATTCAGGCTGAGAAATACGATAGTAGGTTTGAGCCAGTACAATAGGACCAGAATCTACGACAGGTTGTTGAAACAAGGATTTTATAATCGACTGTCCAACTCCTTTTTCACGCTCAATCGTCTGTACACGTGTTGACCCAATATTTTTATCAACTATCCCTTCAGGCATACTATAGAAACGTTTTTTACCTTCCAGATTAAATTCTTTATTTTCCAGATATTCACTATCCACATATTCCACCCCTTCAACCTGACTGAAACCCTGTTTTTGAACAGGATCAGGTACTGCCTGAATGACAGGTTCAAGGGTTTGAAGCTGTGTCACTGGTGGTAAGTGCTGCGGTAATCTAGACTCAACGTGTTTAGTTGGTTGTACTGGTTGTACTGGTTGTACTGGTTGTACTGGTTGTACTGGTTGTACTGGTTGTACTGGTTGTACTGGTTGTACTGGTTGTACTGGTTGTACTGGTTGTACTGGTTGTACTGGTTGTACTGGTTGTACAACCATATTATTTTTTTGCTCACCTGTTGTCACACTTTTTTCCACCGCCTTTGGCTCGGATTTTTTCAGATCCTGTGCAGTAGATGTAACGGACGTAGTCAATTTTTTCGGAGTAGTGGCCGCTTGGTTTTTTGTTGTTTCTTTCTGCTCATTATTTTGACGTGGCACAACTAATGGTCGCCCATCGGGCCCAATGATCGTAATAAACTCTCTGGCATTTGTATAAAAAGACCATGGTACCAGACTTAATGCCAGTACCATTTTTATCCCTAAGTTCCCTGTTCTGATCATTTCTTCCTTACCAACGGGTGCGATAGTTCAAACCTAAAATTGTGATCTTGGTATCTGTTTTGACATTCAAGCCTGCATATGGATTCAGTAACAGGTTATTTACCCCGGTCTGGTTCGCTAGGCTACTGGTATTTGCTGGAATATTATCTTTACTGCGTAAGAAACCAATAGATAGATCCAGATCCGTATCTGCGTCAAAACGGTAGCCCACTCCTAAACCAAATAGCTGTGCACCATTAATCGGTACCATAGTATTGCGTTTATCTTTTGGAATGGCACTGGTACGTGGTTCATAGCCAGCACGAAGTTTCAGTCGGTCAGTTGCTGAATACTCTACTCCGATCCCGAAGTTCCATGGCGACTCAAACCTAAGCGGTAATGCAAGTGAAGAATCCGTTACATTGGCAGATAACAGTTTGGCAATCTTCAAGGCAGACAGGGTACGGTCGAACTCAAACTTGAATTGGTCCCAAGCAGCATAATCTGTCCAGCCAATATCAAAATTGACTTGTAGATCTGGCATTACCTTATATTTGATCCCCGCCTGAAAGTGAGCTGGGTATTCGAAATCCATGGAAACCAGACCTGATTCACTCGAAGGGATATAATTTGGAAAACCAAGAATTGCAGCCAAAATCTGGCCAGTTGGAGAGGTCATCAGACCTTTAATCATTTCCTGTGGCGCTTTGGCATTATCGATATGATATTTACCTTTTAAGCGCATTTTGGCCGCACTCTGGTAAACCATACCAAAACTGAAATCTTCAGTAGGCTCCCATAGAACACCCAGGTTATAGCTTGGACTTAAATTTTGTTCTAATGAAAGTTGCATTTGGCCAAATTTACCAAATGGGTTCATTCCTTCATCAGCATTACAGATCCCGAGCAACAAGATGTCAGTAATGATGTCAGAATTTTCTTTAAATGGTGTACATACGACTTCATCAATCATACGCAACATGCCAATCAGCTCATTGGGAAAACGTAAATCTGTTTTCATGGCAATGGCTTGATAAGACATCCCGATTGAAGCACCAATCGAAAGCTGGTCGTTGACTTCATAACCAATTGATGGAGATAAATATGTAATCCGCTCCAGAGCAACCTGTTGTCCCATAAAATTGGCAGGATTACCATCTTCATGACCAAAACCTGCAACTAGCGGTGCATAAACGGCAGTTGCATAAGTTGCTTTAGAGCCTGGTGGTTTATAAGAGACCCCCATGGTAGGTGCTGCCATCGGGAGGCCTTCACCCAAATCCACCATTTTTTTCAAAATTGGTACGTAGAGACTGACATACTCTACATCACCCTTCACTGGGCCCTTAAAATCTGTACATAAATCAGAAGACACTTCAGGTCCATCATTACAGACCATTGGATCATCTGAATAACCAAAAACGTTATATCCAGCAGGAACCGTAAATTCACGCTGAATATCAAAGTTCGCAACAATAATTTGCTGTTCGGTTTGTAAGCCTTCAATTTTAGCCAATGCAGCCGGGTTAAAGTGAATTGCATTCACTCCTAGCGGATCTGCAGTAACTGCGTTCCCCATAGACAATGCACGCAGGTCAACAGAAAGGTTGGTCCCTAATTGTGCAAAGGTATAACTTGAACAGCCCGCAAGAATAATTCCTGTTAATAACGGGCTAAGTCGAATGTTTTTCATACGACACCCCTATTAACTGAATTTCTTACCGAAACCTAAAATATCAAGTGGGAATGAGAGTCCCAGTGAAACATCTGGTGCATCTTCGGTCAGCCCCAATCCGACCGTACCATTTACAATGGTTTCTGGGGATACACGCACCCCTAAAGAAATCGCAAAAGTAGAACTAGTCTGATCAGCTGCTGAATAGCTTTCACCCGTGTGATACTTAAATTCTGCACCAGTATTAAAGCTTTGCTGATATGACATGGTCATGGAAACATCATAGTTAAATGAATAAGCGAAACCGAAAGCAAAACCACCACTAATCCCTGGTTCAAATTCTTCAATAATGCGTGTACCACGACGCTGATCTAAGCCAGATTCCTTAAACCCATAATTTGCAGAAACAGAGGCAAATAGCACCACTGGATCAATATATTTACGTGTACTCGCCCCCACACCGGCTGAGTAATACCCTTTACCTGCAGCCAGATCTTTTGCTGCATTAATTTCATATGGGCTATCACCTGTTTTAGTCGACAAATTAGCAAATAAAATAAGTGGTAAACGACCTGCTTTTAAAGGGAATGGCTCCCAACGTGCACCTAGACTAATATCCCCTAATCCTGCTGTAGAGGTATCCTTTAACAAATCTGTCTTAGCAACTAAAGGTAAGGAAGCTGTTAAGGTCAGGTTATCTTTCACCCCGTACTGAAAAGTGAAAGTATTGGTCAGGCTATGTGTTGCATTTTCCTGAACACGGAGCTGATACAACTGGCCCTGTGCCATTTCCATATCGAGTTGTGTATCTCGATAATAGGTATAATCGATATCATAATAGGATGAAATCTCACCTTGTTTAATAAGTGAGTATTGACGCTCATTTGAAGTAAATACTTCTTCTAGACTCGCTTCCTGAGTAGCATCTCCTTCTTTTTTCTGTAAGGCTTGAGATGCATCTACTGCTTGAGTGGCTGGAGCTTCAACAGGTGCAGCTGTTTCAACAACAGCTTCTTCCTGAACGGTTTCATATCCTCCCAGTTCAGGCTCTGCTACAGCTTCCTCCTGAACTGTTTCATACCCCCCAAGTTCAGGTTCTTCTACAGCCTGAGTTGCTGCTGGTTCAGGCTGAATATCAACGGATGCGGCAGTCTCGACTACTTCTTCCTCAACCGTTTCATACTCACCCAGTTCAGGCTCATCCGCAGCCCATGCCACTCCCATGACCATCTGAATGCTGAGCGCCAAGAATGTCTTGTTCATCCATTTACTGTTCATATCCATTTCACCATTTTTAATTTTTCTATAGCCATCTTTTCGTTTTATTTATTCTTGTAATAAAGTCTGAGAAAATTATATTGATATTCCCCAAATTTTTCTGAATCTACATTACGGTTACGATCCATACGGATAGTCGATGCTTTATCGGCAATTTTATCCATATAGAACTGTGGATACTGCATATCAACTAAAGCATAACGGTTAATGGTTGCATCTTCGACATGACGCATATCCGACTCTTTTAATGCCAAAAAGTTTTTTCGATATTGTTCAGGGACATTAATTAAATATAAAGTATTGTTTTCCCAAATTTCCTTAAATCGCTGTTCATCAAAACTGATATTACCTAGCGCAGGATCTGCAACATACACCCGTCCATTTTTATAAGCTTTGTACACGACAAAATGTTTAAATCCTGCATAGGAAATAGGAACAATGGCGGGTTGCCCCTGTTTAACCAGATCTTCAAATTCTCCGCGATAGCCGCCACTTTCCAGACCTAAGGCAGCAACAAAACGCTTCATATCAAGAAGGGAAAAGCTACGACGTTCGATGATTTTATCCGTTTCACCAAATTTCATTAGGCCATTCATGACTTGCTGCTCATCCAGCCGAGTACCTACATAGCCATTTAATAAAGTCGTAAGTGCTGCCGAACCACAACTATAATCATAAGCCTGACGCACAATCCCCTGAAACTGGTCTAACAGTGCAGGTTTGACTTCCACATGTTCGCGGTGCATACGTACGAAAGAATCATTTCTTGAATCAAGAACTTCAGTATAGTGAACAGCGCCTGGTGGCTGTTTTTTAATATCCAGAGCTTCTTTGGCAGCGTAATACATCAATGCCGAGCCCAATGCAATCTCTAACATATTCTTTTACTTTTCTTATCATTGGCATGATGTGCCTAATTTTTCTTTTTATAGAGTCTTCACTCTACTTCCCTGTAACTAGAAAGATACCTTCTTTTTCAAAAAAATACAGTCTTTTTTTATTTTTTTAGATAGATGTTGTAGTCATAAAAAAAAGCGCGTGTAAACACGCGCTTTTTTAAGGTAAAAATTAGTGACCAGAAATGGTAATAATTGCACCTTTTGCATATTGGCCAGGTGCCGGGCTAAAGTAAGTTTGCAGACCTTGAATTTCCATATCACCAATTGATGCTGCATTTTGGCTACCTAGGTGAATACCTTTCACATAGTTATCATGTGCACCACTTGTACTCGTAATACGAATGAAACCATCGTTTGCACTTGATTCGCCAAATACACTGATGCTTTGGTTCAATGTCAAATCTTTAGAGTTAGCATCTGTCAACTTAATGCTTTCAATGAAGATTTCACCTGGGCCTGAGGTGGTTACACCTGCAGCAACTTGTCCACCAGTCGTTGAATTATCAAGAATACCCAAATCTGTAATTGTTAAGCCGCCAATCATTGTTGCATTCAACTTAATCATTGCACCCTGTGGAGCAGCACCTAATTGAATATTGGCAGACATTGGACCTGTTTTAAGTGATAGGCCAGATAAAATCGCATTTTCCTTACCAGCACCACCACGGCGAATACTAGTAGCTGAAGCTAAACCACTTTCATAATCTGTAAGAGATGAAGCTGATCCCACAACCCCAATTTCACCGATGTTAATATCTAAACCAGATACTTCAGCGGCAATGTTGATGAACGGGTTACCAGCACCAGCATCTGAGTCAATGGTTAAATCTGCAAGGTTACGTGAAGCTAGTAAATACGCACCATTGTTATCGTAGTTTGCACCAATCACGATACCATTAGCTGTTGTTTTACCTTTACCATTCGCTTTGATATAGATCGCACCTGCTTCACCAGTACCCCCCACAATACCCTTAGCAGCCGTTCCAGGGCGAACAATATTTCCTTCGCCATCATAAATTGCAATAACGCCCGCTGTTGCAGTAGAGTCCTCAGCTAAACCATCATTATCATGGATAAATAGTTTTTCAATTTCAATTTTTGAAATACCGATACCGATTTTCAAACCGTCCTGACCTGTAGTCGCGCTTAGAGATGCATCGTCCAGTGATTGCATCGCCATTGCGTTTGCACTAAAAGCAACTGAAGCAGCTAAAGCCAATTTTGTGAATTTTTTCATTGTTTACTCTCCCAAGAGTACTATTTTTTTTGGTTGTGAATCACTCAGTGCTGACGTTGTGTTTTTTATTTTCTGACAACGCAAAGCATCTTTCCTTGAGTAATTTTGCTCGCCCACTTAAATTAACGTCGAGTCATATTTTGATCAACTGTTGTTGGTCGCAATATTGAGCTTACCGACAAACGGTATTTGATGATTTAGAAATATTTTTTCCTATTCTTGATATAAAATACCGGGTCATATCGGAATATGCGCTACTGAATGAACGAAACTCCTTACCATTGTCCTTTAAGTTTTGCATCTCTTCAGCTTAAAGATCTATTGCATGCATTAAGCCCCTTAGATCACCTGATATATTTAAATAATAATGGGCAGCCTTTTATTGCCTGCTGTGCACAGAAATATTTTATGGTGCAAGATGGACAACCTCAGTCATTTAAGAGAGTGGATATCGAACAATATCAGGCTAATATAGCTAAACTCATCTTAGAGCTTGAGCAAACTCCAGATATTCAAGCGAATGAATTTTCTGGGGGTTATGTTGGGTTTATTGGCTATGATTACGCTGCTCAACAGCACATCCAATACCCGGAGCGAGCTCAACCTGGCTTATTTATCGGTCAATTTGATTCTTATATCAAGTTCGAAGCTGATCAATGGGTATTTTATAGTCATGATCCGCAAGCAGCAGATATTTTCAATCATCTTCAAAATCTATTAAATCAAGCCTCCATAGCGCCTAAGTTTCAATTAAAAACCCTTTGCAGCCCACGTTGGGACAAATCTCGCTATGCACAGACATTCCAGGATATTCAGGATTATATTCTAGCCGGTGATTGTTACCAGATTAACTTGACCCAGGAATTTACAGCACTGGCTGAAGGTTCATTATTAGAAACTGCACATGCTTTCTGGACATTAACCAATGCGCCATATGCGGGCTATCTTCGTATTGGTGATTTTGAATTATTGAGCTGTTCACCTGAACTGTTTATTGATTTTGAAGCACATCGAAAAATTGTCACCAAACCGATTAAAGGTACCATGCCACGTTTTGCCGATCCGGTGCTTGATGAACAATCCAAACAACGCTTAAAAGACTCAAAGAAGGATCAGGCTGAAAATGTCATGATTGTAGATTTACTACGCAATGACCTCAGTGTTTATGCAGAAACAGGTTCAGTCAAGACACCTAAGTTATTCAATATTGAGTCATTTAATCAGGTACATCATATGGTCAGCGAAGTCGAAGCGACCTTAAAAGAAGGTGTACATCCTTTTGAGGTATTGCTGTATGCACTTCCAGGTGGATCAATTACCGGTGCACCAAAGATTCGCGCCATGCAAATTATTGAAGAGTTAGAAGGTGCTCCACGTGGAGCGTATTGTGGTTCATTAGGTTATTTTAATTTTGATGGAACAGGAAGCTGGAATATTCTGATTCGCTCGATTCAGAAATATCAAGATGAGGTTTCACTTTGGGCTGGTGGCGGAATTACGATTTCTTCTGACTGTGATGCAGAATATCAGGAGTGTTTTGATAAAGTCGAGGCCATGCTGGATTTACTCAATACCTGGTATAAACCTAAATAAATAAAAAAGCGGCTCGGTTGAGCCGCTTTTTTATAAATCTCCCCTAACCCCTCTTTGTAAAAGAGGGGATTCTCTCTCTTTAAAAAGAAAAAGGTTCCCTCCTTTATCAAAGGAGGGTTAGGGTGGATTTAATTAAGCTAAAATATCATTCTTCAATGTATCCACTAAACGCTGATTTTGCTCATCTGTACCAATGGTAATACGTAAAAATTGATTGATACGAGGTTTATTAAAGTAACGTACGATAATGCCGCGTTCCCGTAATTCAGCTGCTAACTCACCTGCATCTTTTGATGGTAGTGAAGCAAAAATAAAGTTCGCACTTGATGGCAAGACTTTGAAACCGAGCTCATTCAACTGATTAACCAGTTTTTCACGACTGGCAATCACTTTAGCATTTTGTGCTTCAAAGTATTCCTGATCTTCGAATGAAGCCACTGCAGCCGCAATCGCAAAACGATCCATTGGATAAGAGTTAAAGCTGTTTTTTACCGCTTCAAGCGCCGCAATCAGATGAGGTTGCGCAATCGCGAAACCAACACGTAGGCCTGCTAAAGAGCGGGATTTTGAAGTCGTCTGACAGACTACTAGATTCTCGTATTTATCAATCAAACTCACTGCTGATTCAGCACCAAAATCTACATAGGCTTCATCAATGACGACTACTGAATCTGGATTCGCTTGCAGGATTTCTTCAATGGCAGACAAACCAAGTGCAATACTGGTTGGCGCATTTGGATTAGTGA
Organism: Acinetobacter sp. YH12233; assembly: GCF_013417725.1. Lineage (NCBI taxonomy): Bacteria > Pseudomonadati > Pseudomonadota > Gammaproteobacteria > Moraxellales > Moraxellaceae > Acinetobacter > Acinetobacter sp. YH12233. Next base: position 6,738 of record NZ_VPDK01000023.1, on the reverse strand, counting down.
TGATAATGCCGCCATTTGGCTGTTTATAATCATCTACCACAATTTCAAAATTTTCATTGAGCGGCAAGATTTTGGTTTTGACACCAAAGAACTGGCTATAAACTGGATAGAAGCTATAGGTAATATCTGGATAAAGCAGTGGCTGTTCCTGAATAAAGAAGGCTTTAAAGATATGTGCTAGAACTTCATCAGAACCGTTACCGACAAAGACATTTTCAGCAGCCACATTTTGTTGTTTAGCTATGGCATGTTTCAATTCAGATGCATCGGGATCTGGATAAAGGCGTAAAACATCTGCGCCATTGGCTAAAACTTTTTGCACCGCTTCCACGACTTTCGGTGATGGTGGATACGGATTTTCATTGGTATTTAATTTTAAAAGGTTTTGAATTTTGGGCTGTTCGCCTGGAACGTAAGGCTCTAGCTCACGGACTTCAGGGCTCCAAAAACGCATTTGCTCTATGGTGATATTCGACATTTTCTATTCTCAAATTCCCTCTCCTTTTAGGAGAGGGTTAGGGAGAGGTCAAATAATTCCCCTTACCTAACCTCTCCCGAAGGGAAAGAAATATCTTTTATTTAATATAAGTATTTAATTACTGATAACGGTAGCGTGCTGAACGGGCATGCGCATCCAGATTTTCCTGCTGTGCCAGAACATCTGCAGTTTTCGCAAGGGTTTTCACACCATCTTCAGAACACATAATCAGGCTTGAACGTTTCTGGAAATCATACACACCCAGTGGTGATGAGAAACGTGCTGTACCCGATGTCGGTAATACATGGTTTGGACCTGCACAATAGTCACCAATCGCTTCAGGCGTATAACGTCCCATGAAGATCGCACCGGCATGGCGAATCTCTTCAGCCATTTCTTGAGCTTCATCCAAACACAGCATTAAATGTTCAGGTGCTACTTGGTTAATCAGCTCAATACCTTCAGCACGATCTTTCACAAGCACTAATGCACCACGATTGGCAATTGAAGTGCGGGCAATTTCTGCTTTTGGTAGAGCTAGCAAATGCTCTTCAATTGCTTGTTCTACTTCATTGAGAAGCTGTTCATCAGGCGTAATAAATACAGCTTGAGCCACCGTGTCATGTTCAGCTTGAGATAACAAATCCATTGCTAACCATTTGGCATTGTTCTGCCCTTCTGCATAGACCAGAATTTCTGAAGGACCAGCAATCATGTCGATACCGACCTGACCAAATACTGCACGTTTTGCCGCAGCCACAAAACGGTTACCTGGACCAGTGATTTTATCGACACGTGGAATGGTTTCTGTACCATAGGCCAATGCAGCAACCGCTTGTGCGCCACCAATGGTAAATACACGGTGTACGCCAGCCAGATAGGCAGCAGCCAAGACCAATGGATTCAGTTCACCATTTGGAGCAGGCACCACCATAACAATTTCACCTACACCTGCCACATGTGCAGGAACAGCATTCATTAACACCGAAGATGGATATGAAGCCAAGCCACCTGGTACATAGATCCCTACGCGATCCAATGGCGTCACTTTCTGACCCAAGGTATTACCTAGAGCATCGACATACGTCCAACCATCCTGTTTTTGTGCCTGATGGAATTCGCGAATACGGTTTGCAGCCAATTCTAAGGCTTCACGCACTTCAGTCGTTAAGCCTTCGAAAGCTGCTTGAAGTTGCTCTTGAGTCAGTTCTAAATCTGAAAATTGATGCGCTGGATGTCGATCGAACTGCTGAGTCAATTTAAGAACATGAGCATCACCATGCTGACGTACGTCAGCAATAATTTGGTCTACAGTTTTTAAAAGTTCAGGATCATTCACGGTTTCAAAAGCCAACAAGTCAGCAAACGCTTGCTTGAAGTTTTGATCTTGTGTCGATAAACGTCGCATCAATTTACCCATAAGGTTTGAATTCGAAGGCTTTAGTTTACCTGTTTTCAAAGACTTTGTCGGTAGCTAGAACAGACTTGTGCTATGAGTTTTATTGGAAATAGCTTTTGATAAAATTGATGAAAGCATTGAGCTTCTTATATTTATAATCAGCAATAAAAAACCGCCCAAAGTGGGCGGTCTTTAATACAGCGTAAATTTAAGCTTTTTTCGCCTGTTCGCGTGCTTCCACTGCTTGCTCAAGCTGGGCAAGAATTGGATTCAGCAATGCTTGCTTACGTTTAAAGCTGGCTTTGTTCACAATCAGACGTGAAGAGACTTTGCAGATTTCTTCAAGTGGCTCAAGACCATTGGCACGCAGTGTATTGCCTGTATCGACCACGTCAACAATGTAATCACCTAAACCCACCAATGGTGCAAGTTCCATTGAACCATAAAGCTTGATCACATCAACCTGTTCACCGAGGCTCGCGTAGTATTGACGGGTCAGATTCACGTATTTAGTCGCAATTTTTAAACGGCCTTTCGGACGCTCCATGCCGACTTTACCTGCTGTCATCAATTTGCAGTTGGCAATTTTAAGATCTAATGGTTCATAGACATTTTGCGCGCCATGTTCCATCAACACATCTTTACCTGCTACACCGATATCTGCTGCACCATTTTCAACATAAGTCGGCACATCAGAAGCACGTAAAATCAGGATACGTACCTGTTTATGCGTGGTTGGAAAAATCAGCTTACGTGATTTATCCGGATCTTCCAGCAGGTTAATCCCTGCTGTTTCAAGCAGAGGTAAAGTTTCTTTTAAGATACGGCCCTTGCTTAATGCTAACGTTAAACCATGATCAAAATTGCCCATTACGTCAAAGTTTGGATCATCGTTTCTCATATCACTCATTAACTTACTCGCTTAATTTGGGCACCTAAACCTTGTAACTTTGCTTCGACATCTTCATAACCGCGGTCAATATGATAAATACGGTCAATCAATGTTTCTCCTTCGGCTGCAAGTGCTGCAAGAACTAAAGAGAATGAAGCACGTAAATCTGTTGCCATCACAGGTGCTGCAGAAAGTTTTTCTACACCCGTTACGACAGCATCATTACCTTCGACCTGAATATTGGCTCCCATACGGGCCAATTCAGGAACATGCATAAAACGGTTTTCAAAAATCGTTTCAGAAATTGTGGCAAATCCACGGCCAATGGCATTGACTGCCATTAACTGGGCTTGCATATCTGTTGGGAAATCTGGATGTGGCAAGGTACGGAAGCTCACCGCTTTCGGACGTTTGCCCATCATATCCAGTTCAATCCAGTCATCACCACGAGTGACTTCTGCGCCCATTTCCTCAAACTTATCTAGTACAGCTTCCATTAAAGCCGGATCTGTATGCGTGGTTTTAACACGTCCACCAGTAATGGCTGCAGCAGCCAAGTAAGAACCGGTTTCAATACGGTCGGCCACTACTGCATATTCACAGCCATGCAGGCTTTCTACACCGGTAACCACTAGGGTATCGGTATCCAGACCTTCAATTTTCGCACCCATCTTAATCAGCATTTGAGCAAGATCGGTAATTTCAGGTTCGCGCGCCGCATTACGAATCGTGGTCACACCATCCGCCAATACTGCAGCCATCAGAATATTTTCAGTACCACCCACAGTCACCATATCAAAGACAACTTCACCGCCTTTCAGACGACCATCGACTTTAGCATGGACATAGCCGGCCTCAACCTCAATCTCGGCACCTAAAGCTTCTAGTGCTTTCAAATGCTGATCGACTGGACGAGAACCAATCGCACATCCACCTGGCAGGGATACTTTTGCACTACCGTAGCGCGCCAATAGAGGACCAAGCACCAAAATAGAAGCACGCATGGTTTTTACGAGTTCATAAGGTGCAAACTGGTTATCCAAAGTAGAGGTATCTGCAATAACTGTATCGCCTTCATAACTAATCGTGATCCCAAGACCTGCGATCAGCTTTACCAAGGTATTTACATCTTTTAGATTTGGAACATTTTTAAGTGTGATTGGCGTATCAGCAAGAATCATTGCTGCTAATAATGGAAGCGCTGCATTTTTTGCACCAGAAATACGCACTTCACCGTCGAGCTTAATACCGCCCTGAATTAAGAATTTATCCATTAATTGATTAAGCTCCAAATAAGCTTGCTTTACGCCATTCTTCTTTGGTCAATGCACGAATGGTCACAGCATGCACTGCACCACTGGCAATATGGGAATTGAGAGGAGCATAAACAGCTTGTTGACGTGCAACCGGACGTTTACCTTCAAACTGATCATCCACAATACGGAGATCGAATTTTCCGCCCTGACCACTCACAGCAACATCCGCCTCAGGAAAAGCGGCTTTTAAAATTTCAGCGAGCTGTTCATTATTCATCACAAGACCTCTTATAGGACTAAGGGTGTAAAACGAGTCATTTTACTATAAATGTAAAAAATAATTCATTAGTCACATACATTATATATATAAAAAAAGAGGCTTTTAAAAACCTCTTTTTCCCCATTTGGTCGCTTAAATGGCTAAACTCTGATGATTCAGCTGCATTTCGCGATATCGGTCAATCTGTTTTTTTAATTTTTCCGTCAAAATTTTAATCGAGGTATACATGTCATCAGCATTGGCATGGGCAAAAAACTCAATACCCGGTAAACGGACAATCGCTTCTGCGATATGGTTACTGCTGCCTCTTTTTGAGCGCTTATCAATCTGATGATCTTTGGAAAGCTTAACCTGCATGCTGTTCACCTGATCCAGATGTTTGGTCATCTGTGAAAATTTCGTTTTTATAGTTTCTTCAATCGCTGGCGTAATTGATAAATGATGTCCACGAATTGTTATTTGCATAGTTCTATCCCTCACCTTCGTTAGGATCAGAAGAGTCACAGTTAAAAATGAAAAGAATACAATAACTTGCTCAATCAAAATCGTGATTTAAAGCATTTATTCAGATCATTTTTACCATTCCTCAAAAGAAAAAAGATTCATTACGATGTCATAATGAACCTCTAGAATAATCAAATTTCAAAAACTAGATCAAGACTTTTCGCTCAGAAGAGGAAGGAATATGTAACGATTCACGATATTTCGCGACCGTACGTCGTGCCACATCAATCCCCTCTTCTTTCAAAAGATTGGCAATTGCATTGTCCGATAAAGGCTTACGTGCATTTTCTTCAGCAATCATTTTCTTAATTTTGGCACGGATTGCAGTAGATGAAGCCTCACCACCAGAAGTCGTCCCCACATGACTCGAGAAGAAGTATTTCAGTTCGAATAATCCACGTGGGGTCAGCATATATTTGTTAGTCGTTACACGAGATACAGTTGATTCATGTAGTTCCACTTCTTCAGCAATATCACGTAAAACCAGAGGCTGCATACCTTCAGGGCCAATTTCTAAAAAACTTTTCTGATGTTCAACAATACAGGTGGCTACTTTCAATAAAGTTTTATGACGTTCATCGATGCTTTTAATAAAGTTTTTCGCTTCCAGCATCTGATTACGCAAATATTGATTATCTTCGCTTTGATCAGCACGACGAATCATATTGGTATAAAAAGAATTTAGTCTCAACTTAGGCATCACATCAGGGTTTAACGTCACCTGCCAGCAGTCATTCTTTTTCATTACCACGACATCGGGGATCTGATAATCAGATTCCTTACTTTCAAACTCCAGTCCCGGATATGGTTTAAGAGTTTTTAGCAAATCAACCGCACAGCGTAATTGTTCCTGATTTAAACCAGTTTGCTTAATGAGTTTTGGTAATTCATTGGTAATCAGCAGCTCATAATGTTGCAGCAATTTAACCGCATCATTACGACAAGGGGTATTAACTGGCAGGCTATCCAGCTGAATCAATAAACACTCAGCTAGATTTCTGGAACCTACTCCAATCGGATCAAGACGCTGAATATGCTTAAGAACAACGAGTACTTCATCCTCTTCGATTTCTTCCTCATAATCCATGGAAGATAAAAGATGTTGTACTGATGCAGTAATTTCGGAAATTTCTGCATCCAGAAAACCCTTTTCATCTAGAGAATCAATAATGCAGTATGCAATCAGCTGATCAATGCGAGAAAAGTGCAGCAGATTAACCTGCTCGAGCATATATTCTTGTAAGCTTTGCTGGCTTTGACGATTGTCTTCGCGCTCTTCGAACTCTGCTGCACCCAGACTTGTCGGTTGATGAGTATAGACATCATCCCAGTCGGTATCTACAGGTAGATCGTCCGGAAGATGGTCTGCATTGAGTTCATTGGTTAAATCCTTTTGACTCGCATCAACAGTAGAAAGACTTTCAACACTGATTTGCTCTTCAACTTTTTCTAACAAAGGATTACTATCAAGTTGTAGCTGGATTTCTTGCTCTAATTCCAGACTGGATAATTGTAATAAGCGGATTGCTTGTTGTAACTGTGGAGTTAATGACAGCGAGTTGGCAATTCGTAATCCCACTGATAATTTCATATGACCCCCTAATAAAAATCTCGTTTTATAAGCAATTTTCATGCCGCTTTAACTTTTATAACATAGTTTGATAAAAAAACACACAAAACTATAATGATTTCATGAACTTTAATGTCATTCTTATATAATTTTTTAAGCATTATTAATCACTTATTTTTATTAAACAGTAATTAATCTATTTGTAAATTAATATAATTTGACTTAATTTTTTAAACCCCACGCATAAAAAAAGCCCCCTGCGTGAGCAGAGGGCTTTAGGAATAATGAGCTGGCGATGACTTACTCTCACATGGGAGACCCCACACTACCATCAGCGCTAAGAGGTTTCACTTCTGAGT
>NZ_VPDK01000022.1:0-47791 GCF_013417725.1 Acinetobacter sp. YH12233 | reverse complement strand
TAATGGAAAAATCTAAAAGGTATGTTTTACCGAAAAAAAGAAGTAGAAACTACCCACGAGTTGTGAAAGGGAAACCACAGAAATACCCAAAAAAATGCCAGTCAATCTCTTAACTGACTGGCATTACCCATCAGGAGGCTTTTTTAGGACATCAGATCTTAGTGATCAGATGCACCTGAGATTCCAATACCTGTTTGTGAGCGAACAAACTGTGCATCGAAAGCTTTGCGTTCTGTCTGTGCTTTCACTGAGCGGTCTGTGATGGAGAAGAACCAGCAGCAGAAGAAAGACAATGGCATTGCAAATAATGCAGGACCATTAAATGGAACGACTGGTGTATCTGAAATCGCGAAAGTATCTACCCAAACTGCTTTAGACAGTATGATCAGTACTACTGCAGTCACCAAACCAACCACGCCACCAATGACAGCACCACGTGTGGTCAGGCCTTTCCAGAACATAGACAGAACCAGTACCGGGAAGTTGGCACATGCGGCTACCGAGAATGCCAGACCCACCATGAAGGCAACGTTTTGCTTCTCGAACAGGATTCCCAGAATCATCGCAAAGATAGCAAGACCAAGAGTTGCAATTTTAGACATGCGCAGTTCAGATTCAGGTGTAGTACGGCCTTTCTTGAATACGTTTGCATACAAGTCATGTGAAATTGCTGAAGCACCTGACAAGGTCAAACCTGCAACTACCGCAAGAATGGTTGCGAATGCCACTGCAGAAATGAAGCCCATGAACAGGTCACCACCCACAGCATCTGCCAGGTGAACCGCGGCCATGTTGTTACCGCCCACCAGCTCTAGCTTGCCTGTGATTGCCATTTTTGCAATGTCCAGGAACTGCGGGTTGTTCGCTACGTATAGAATCGCACCGAAACCGATAATGAAGGTTAACAGGTAGAAGTAACCGATAAAGCCTGTTGCAACCACCACTGATTTACGTGCTTCTTTGGCATCTTTTACTGTAAAGAAACGCATCAGGATATGTGGCAGACCTGCTGTACCAAACATCAGCGCCAGACCAAGAGAAATCGCATCGACCGGATTCGAAGCGAGATTACCCGGACCCATAATCTTGGTTGCATCTGCAAGGCTCAAGTCATGTACTTTAGAGTAAACCTGAATCGATTGTTCAAACATATTGGTAAAGCTGAAACCTACGCCCTTCATTACCATGAAAGCCATAAATGTCGCACCAGACAACAGCATTACTGCTTTAATGATCTGTACCCAAGTGGTCGCTAGCATGCCACCGAAGATTACGTAAGCCATCATCAACAGGCCAACAATCACCACAGCAATATTGTAGTTCAGACCGAAGAGTAACTTGATCAACTGACCTGCACCTACCATCTGTGCGATCAGGTAAAACGCAACCACAACCAGTGAACTTAATGCAGCTAGAGTACGCACCGGTTTTTCTTCCAAACGGAACGACACTACATCAGACAGGTTAAATTTACCCAGGTTACGCAAACGTTCTGCCACCAGGAATAAAACGATTGGCCAACCCACCATAAAGCCTAGTGAGTACAGCAATCCGTCAAAACCGGACAGGAATACCATCGCGGAAATACCGAGGAAAGATGCTGCAGACATGAAGTCACCAGCAATGGCCAGACCGTTCTGGAAGCCAGAAATCCCGCCGCCGGCAGTATAGAAATCATTAGTATTTGTGGTTTGTTTGGCAGCCCATTTGGTAATAAATAAGGTTGCTCCAACGAAAATCACAAACATGATAATCGCGTGCCAGTTGGTCGCTTGCTGCTCCGCAGCACCCAGATCTGGTCCAGCAAATGCCATTGCCGAGCTGAGCAAGGTCAGCGCTGCAGCAGCAAGCGCTTGATATGAAATCCCTTTCATCTTAGTGTTGCCCCTTTTCTTTTGTAATCGCTTCCACTTCCTGAATTGCTTCTCTGTTCAGCTGATCAAGTTTGTTATTGGCAATGTAGGAATACACCCAGCACAATATAAAAGACAAAATAATGATACCGATACCTAGAGGTACACCCCAGGTCGTTACACCGCCAGAAATTGAAGACAATAGAAATTCTTTGTTGTAGCCAACAAGCAACATGAAACCGACATAGACAAATAGCATGATGCCGGTTAAGGTCCAGCTCAGCGTACTTTTTCTACGTACCATTTCTTTGAATTTGGGATTCTGTAGAATTCTTTCTACTTGGGCCTCATCCATAGTTACACTCCTGTAGCCCCACCATGGGCTTACTATTTTTTAATTCGAATTATCACTGTTGCAAAATAACAACATTTAGAATGACTTGTAATTTAGACTTTGGTCGTTAAAAAATGATCAATTTAAACTGCTGAGTGCATGATGCGGTATCATAGCGTCATGCACAGTACACATCAGGCTATATGAACAGTTGGCTCATCATAGGGGTGCTCGCCCTCTATATCACTTTACTCTTTACTTGCGCTTTCTATGGGGAAAAACATGCCAGCCGGCTCAGTACCCGTGGCCGTATGCTATTGTTTAGTTTAACTTTAGGCGTCTATTGTTCTTCCTGGACATTTTATGGCGCGACTGGCGCTGCAGTTCGTGAAGGAATTATTTTCCTGCCGATCTATCTTGGTCCCCTGCTCTTTGTCGCGATTGGTTACGATATCTGGCGCCGTCTGGGACGGGTACGCCAGCATCATGCCATTTCATCGATCGCCGACTTCGTCGCTGCACGTTATGGTAAGAGTGGGCCTCTGGCTTCGCTGGTCACCATTCTGGCGGTGATTGCCATCATTCCCTATCTGGCTTTGCAGTTACGTGCAATTGCTTTAAGTGCCGCAGTAATTCTGGAACCGTCCGCAGGGATTGCCAGTACGACTAATAGCGTACTGTTCCTGACCGGCGTCCTGGCAATCCTGGCAATGATTTTCGGTACCCGGCAGATTGCCAACACCGAACAGCATGGCGGTCTGATGCTGGCTGTCGCCTTTGAGTCTTTTGTTAAGTTATTTGCCTTGCTGGCCGTAGCCTGTTTCTTTATTTTTGAAGCACCAGAAAATCTGCCTCAGATCAGTAGCGATATTCAGTCAACCTTCCATGATGTACAGCTGTTTGGCGTACCGGAAAGTTTCTGGGTACAGACCCTGTTGGCTGCACTGGCGATTATCTGCTTGCCACGTCAATTCCACGTAGCAGTGGTTGAATTACGGGATGAAAAACATATCCGTGGTGCACGTCGCTGGTTTGCCATTTATCTGATTCTGACCACACTGGCAATTATCCCGATTGCCAGCTGGGCACTGCATGCGGCTCCCCAATATTTAGCGATTCCAGATGTCGCGGTACTGTCTTTACCGCTTAGCTATAATCAGGACTGGCTGACCTTATTGGCCTTCTTAGGCGGTTTCTCGGCTTCCACCGGCATGCTGCTGGTATCTTCAGTCGCCCTGTCGATCATGCTAAGTAATGACCTGATCATGCCGGCGCTCTGGCGCTTAAACCTGATCTCACGGCATGACAAGCGTTTGCCACTGGTACTCAAATTTACCCGCCGGATCTGTATCCTAGCCGTGATGTTGATGGGCTTTCTGTTCTTCAACTTTTTTAATGATATTGACCAGCTCTCAGTCTTTGGTCTGCTGGCCTTTAGTGCCGTGGCACAATTCGCCCCTGCCCTGATTGGTGGTCTGTATTGGCGTGGCGGGAGTAAGCAAGGTGTATATGCTGGCCTGCTGACCGGTTTCGCTTTATGGTCGTATACCCTGCTATTACCAACGATTTTGCGCAGCCTGCCAGAAGCCTATCAGCAGTTCAGCCAGAGTTTTCTGGAACAGGGTCCTTTGGGCTGGAACTGGTTACGTCCTGAAGCCCTGATCGGTTTCGAATCTTTTGATCCTTTAACGCATGGTGTGGTCTGGGCACTAGGTCTGAACACATTCCTATATATCTGGGTTTCCCGGATGTTCCGTCCAAGTGTGGCTGAACAGATTCAGGCGGAAAGTTTCTTCTACTATGAAACCAAGCCGCTTCCTTCTCAAAGTCCATCTACTGATGTCAGCTACTCGCATCAGGATGTGGCCCGTTTAAAAGTTGGTGACCTGATTACGCTGGCCAAGCGCATTACCGGTGAAGGTCCAACCATGCAGGCCTTCCAGCAGTTCTGTGCTCAAAATAGTGTGGAACTGAATGAAAATAGCAGTGCCAATGGCATGTGGTGGCGTTTTACCGAGCAGTATCTGGCCGGTACCATTGGTGCAGCCTCGGCACGTACCCTGCTGACTACCGCGATGGTGAATAATGGCCTGGCCCTCGGTCAGGTGGCGAATATTCTGGATCAGGCCTCACAATGGCAGCGTTTTAACCAGAACCTGATCATGACCATGATCGACCATATGACCCAAGGGGTGAGTGTGGTTGATGAAAATATGTGTCTGGTCGCCTGGAACAACCAATACCTGAAACTGTTCGACTATCCAAAAGATATTGTTTATGTCGGCTGTCCAATCGCTGACCTAATCCGTTATAACGCTGAACGCGGTGAATGTGGTCCGGGCTCGGTCGAAGAACATGTGCGTAAACGGATTCACTGGATGCAGGTCGGCAGTGCGCATGAATTTGAACGGATCCGTAAAGATGGCCGCGTGATTCAGATGCGGGGTAACCCAATTGAAGGCGGTGGTTTCGTGACGACCTTTGCCGATATTACTGCCTTCCGTGAAAATGAAGCATTACTGGAAGCCCGGGTTCAGGATCGTACCCAGCAGCTCGCTGATGCCCTGTCTGAACAGCAACTGGCGCGTGAACAAGCCGACAAAGCCAATATGTCCAAGAGCCGCTTTATTGCTGCCGCCAGTCATGACCTGTTACAGCCAATGCATGCTGCACGTCTGTTCAGTACGGCGCTGGAGCAAAGTGTACAAAGCGAAGAAGATCGCAAGACCCTGCAGCAACTGGATCGTGCCCTGCATGGGGCAGAAAGCATGCTCTCAGCTCTGCTGGATATTGCCCGACTGGAGGGCGGTACGATTCAGCCGAAACGCCAGGCTTATCCACTGCATGATTTATTAAGTGATCTGGAACTGCAATTCAAATCCATTGCGGCACAACGTGGCATCAAACTGCGAGTGCATGATGCCCAGTTCTGGATTGACACCGATCCACAATGGATTCGCCGGATTATCCAGAACTTTGTCAGCAATGCCCTACGTTATACCGCCAAAGGTAAGGTCGTGGTCGGTGTACTGCGTTCTAGCAACCGGCCAAATCATATCCGGATCGGGGTTTGGGATACCGGTCCCGGTATTGCTGAAGAACAGCGGATCAAGCTGTTCCAGGAATTCGAGCGATGTGGCCATACTTCGCCTTGGGGTGAACAGGGTCTGGGGCTTGGTCTCGCCATCGTGCAACGTATGACTGGTCTATTGGATTATCCAGTTCATGTTTCTTCCGAGCTGGGCAAAGGTTCCTGCTTCATGATTGAAGTGCCACTGACCGCAGCACCGAAAGTCGTTGCCGCCCCTGTTCAGGCTGTGCCGTTGAAGTCCAAGGCCTTTAAGATTCTATGTCTGGACAATGATGAAACCATTCTGGAAGGCATGTCGACCTTATTGACCAAATGGGGTTATCAGGTCTTTAAAGCCACCGAACCAGAACAGGCCGCCGAGATGATTCAGCAGGAAAATATTCAGGTCTGGCTGGTCGATCAGCATTTAAACCAGGACAAGATCGGTCTGGACTTTATTCTGGAACATCGTAGTAGTGATATTCCGGTGGCATTGATTACCGCAGATTCTGATCCGGAACTGCCACAGCGCCTGAAGGATTTAAATATTGTCCTGCTGAAAAAACCGTTGAAGCCTGCTTCACTCCGTTCCTGGTTATCCGGTCTGAAAATCTCGGGCAGCTAGAACTTTTTATTTTCATCTCAATGCCCATTTTAATGATTTAAGATGGGCATTTTTTATACTGAATAAATACCTATCTTTACCTGACTGGCAAAAAAAATTGGCCAATGTGCCAAAAGCACCAAATTTCACATAATTCTTGCTGATAAATTGCTCAAAATTATCATTTCAGCATTCTCTATGGCAAAAGCCACCAAATCTATTAATATACATGTGTACACCTAGTTACAATTATTTAAGTTGCTGTTTTAAATTAATTTTTAATCCTATTTTATGGCAGATAGAACTTTGGTCGTATTTTTAATACAACAGGCTTAGTTCTAAAAATAGACAATATAAGAAGCGATCAGTTTCCATCTGACAATGCCTAAATCCTTTTGGCAGCTGGTCTATTTGCACTGCTAGATAGGAGTTATAAAAATGAAACTCGATGAATCAATTGCTCAGCTTCCCGCACAGACTCAGCAATTCCATCGCCAATATGGTGCTAATGCCTTATTACCCAGCATCGACTGGGCGCAAATGTTTAAATACAGCAAACTCGACGATACCCAGATTCAGGCACTTGAAACCCTGTATCAGCATGCGGTTCCTTTAGCCCTGCAAGTTTTTGATGAACTGCATTTTGATGTCTTTGAACCTTATGCCTACAAACCGCAAGGTTTAGGTTTATTTGAACGTTTGGCTGAACAGGAAAACAAGCTGATTGAATCTCTGGAAGCAGAAGCTGAAGATTTACCTGTACAAACCCGTCATCAGATCTGGAGTATGCTGCTGCGTGGTGGTGCCGTACTGGTCTTTAAAGCGTGGCTCGGCAAAGTGAAAAATGAAGAAGATTGCCTGGATACCACCCAGTTTGATGAACTCTCTGACTTGCTCTTTATCAAAACCTGCCCGCATGAACTGGCAGAGCACCTACAGGTCGATCCGAATAGCACAGACGAGCATGTGTTCCTGATGTATGAAGATGAAGTTTATCTGGACCGTTTTAACAGTCTGGAAACTGCTGCCCTGTTTGTAGACTTGGGGGTTTATGATGCAACTTTCCTGAGTCTGCGTGATGACCGCGTGGCAGAATACCTGATCTCCAAAGGCTATGTCACTCAAGAACAGATTGATGAATTGCAGTCCGCATTGAATCCAATGTTCTGTACCGATGTCACCCAAAAACAGGATTATATTGCTTAATCTGGCAATATTCTCATAATAAAAAAGACCTCAATTGAGGTCTTTTTTATTTTGTAAGCTGTATCACTTACATTTTCTTTTCTTCAATATTCAAGGCATTAATAGCAAGCACCGCCTGGGTACGGTTTTGTACACCCAGCTTACGGAAGATTGCTGTTACGTGCGCTTTAATGGTGGCTTCTGAAACATCCAGTTCATAAGCAATCTGTTTGTTCAGCAAGCCTTCGGCCACCATCATCAAGACACGGAACTGTTGCGGTGTCAGTGACTGAATCCGTTCTGCCAATGCAGTTTCATCTGCAGCACGCGGATCGAAATTCATGTTGGCTGGCAGATTGGGTGGTAACCAGATTTCCCCTTCGAGGACTTCACGAATCGCTTCACCAATATGGCTTGGATGCGCAGATTTTGGAATATAGCCCATCGCACCATGTGCAATCGCACGCTGGATAATGCTGGCTTCTTCGTGAGCAGAAACGACAATAATTGGAATCGAAGGATATTGGGCGCGAACGTGGACCAGAGCAGAAAAGCCCGATGCACCTGGCAGGTTTAAATCCAGAAGGACAAGATCAGGCTCAGGACCATTTTCTAGACGTTCATAAAATTCATTGACTGCTGCAGTTTCATGAATCTGCGCTTGTGGCAGACTATAACGAACAGCTTGGATCAGAGCATGACGAAACAGTGGATGATCATCAACGATTAAAATATTCATAGGACGTGAGAGAGATCTTGTGCACAGTAGCTCCTATTCTAACCACACAAGCCAGTTTATGGATATGCAAGATCACCAATTTTTTAAATAATGTGGAGTTTTTCTTTAATTTTTTTAAATTTTGGCTTATTTCAATAATTCTTTAATTCTCATCACTTTTTTATATATGATTTATTCCTATTCTGCATAGCTTATCTCTATTCAATATAAATATAGTTATCAATCATTTATCCAGCTCTATCCGTTTCAGAAGCACATTTTCCGCTTATATAGAAAAATCAGATAACTTTTCAGCATTTCGTTATTTTACACCTACTGCGGCAATCGGGATTAATAGGGTCATTCCGAGCTTAACCATTTTTAGGTACTTCACATGTCCCATTTTTCCGAGCAAAAACCTTTAAACATCGTGGCTGTTTCTGGCGGCCTGAATCACCCATCTAAAACCGAAGCACTGGTTCAAGCCATTCTGGATGAACTGGGTGAAGCGACGCCAATCAATGTACATTTCATCAAGTTCAGTGAAATTGGCCAGCTTTTAGGTGGTGCAATTTACCGTAACCAGCTACCGCAACGCGTGCAGGATGATCTGGCAGCTGTTGAAGCAGCAGATGCCCTGATTGTCGGTACGCCTGTTTACCGCGCTTCATTTACGGGCTTGTTCAAGCATTTCTTTGACTTCGTAGAACAAACGGCGCTGGTAGATGTACCGGTTCTTTTAGCAGCTTCTGGTGGTAGTGACCGTCATGCGCTGGTTCTTGAACACCAATTACGCCCATTGTTCAGCTTCTTCCAGGCACAAACTCTGCCAATCGGGGTGTATGCCACAGATCGTGACTTTACGCCTGAATACACCATTCACAGCGAATTACTCCGTGCCCGTATTACCCTGGCAGTGGCTCGTGCCCTACCAATCCTTGAATGGGCGCCAGCAAAGGGGCAGCGTGCTGAGGTTATTAAAGAAAAATCTCAGCAAGCCAACCAGAACCTAGGCATCAACAAGCAAATCGAACAGGAAGAAGTTTTACCTTCAGCTGCAGTACCAAGTCTGGATGCCGCAGAATCCCGTTTGCACAGCAAGAAAGTGCCAAAGACTCAAGTGGCTTAATAGCCGCTTCATTCAGAGGGTAAGAATAATGTCTCAAGATAAAAATATTGTATTTGCTTACTGGGTTCCAAATGTCAGTGGCGGTCTGGTGGTCAGCGACATTGAACAGCGTACTGACTGGAGCTATGACTATAATGTCCGTCTGGCGCAAACTGCTGAGAAAGCAGGTTTTGACTATGCCCTGACCCAGATCCGTTTTACTGCGGGCTATAACGCTGAAAACCAGCATGAATCAGTGAGTTTCAGTCATGGCATCCTGGCGAAAACTGAACGTTTAAAAGTGATTGCCGCGATTTTGCCGGGCCCATGGAAGCCTGCGCTGGCAGCGAAGCAGCTGGCCACCATTGACCATCTCACCAATGGCCGGATTGCGATTAATGTCGTAAGTGGCTGGTTCCGTGGCGAGTTTGATGCAATTGGTGAAGAATGGCCGGAACATGACGAACGTTATGCACGTTCAGAAGAATTTATTCGCAGCCTGAAAGGGGTCTGGACCCAAAACAATTTTAGTTTTGATGGTAAATACTACCAGTTCCAAGACTATACCTTGAGTCCAAAACCGGTACAAAAACCGTATATTGAAATCTTCCAGGGGGGAAGTTCCCGGGCAGCACGCGATATGGCATCTCGCGTGTCTGACTGGTACTTCACCAATGGCAATACACCTAAAGAGCTGAAAAAACAGATCGATGATATTCGTGAAAAAGCCAAAGCGAACAACCACTCTGTGAAAATTGGCGTAAATGCATTTGTGATTGCACGTGATACCGAAGAGGAAGCGCAAGCAGTACTGCGAGAAATCGTGGCCAAGGCCAATGTTCAGGCGGTGAAATCTTTCGGTGAGGCAACGCGTGAAGCGGGCGCAGCCAGTAAAGAAGGTGAAGGTAACTGGGCCAAATCTACGTTTGAAGATCTGGTGCAATATAACGATGGCTTCCGTACCAACCTGATCGGTACGCCAGAGCAGATTGCGGAACGTATCATCGAACTGAAAAAAGTCGGTGTTGATCTGGTTCTTTCAGGCTTCCTGCACTTTATTGAAGAAGTGGAATACTTCGGTGAAAAAGTCTTGCCACTCGTGCGTGAACTCGAAACGCAGCAAGCTGAACAGCAACAAGAAGAACAAGAAGAACAAGAAGCTGAGCTCGTTTAAACTATAATAATGCTCAGCATAACGATTCATTCCCTCAAGGCTCGGCTTGAGGGATTTTTTTGTGCAACACAGTGTTCTCGGCATAGAGATAGCCGCCTGCTTCATTCTTGACTAGAATGAAGCCAAACTCGATGAGATAGAAATTTAAATTATGTATACCGGTATCGTACAAGGCTTGGAAAAAGTCGTGGATATTCGCCAGGGCAATGGCTTCATTACCATTATCGTGAGCAACGAAAATCAGTTTTTTCAGGATGTCTTTATTGGCGCCAGTGTTGCGATCAACGGCGTCTGCCTCACCGTAACGACTATTGATCAGAAGCTAAACCAGATTCACTTCGATATCTCCGATGTAACCCTTGCCCTCACCACCTTAAAATCTCTTCAAGTAGGTGATGAAGTGAATGTCGAACGCTCTGCCAAAGTCGGTGCAGAAAATGGCGGGCATAATCTGTATGGACATATTGAAGGCACAGCGATCATTAAAAATCTGGAACATCGCGGTGAAACCTACCATATCGATATTCAGATCCCAGATGGCAATATCAAATACTTTTTCCTGAAAGGGTTTATTGGTCTGAACGGCTGCAGCCTGACCATCAATCGCGTCGATCGCGCCAATAGTGAAATTTCGATTGATCTGATTCCCGAAACTTTGCGTCTGACCACCTGGAAAAATGCCAAAGTAGGTGATGAAGTCAATTATGAAATTGACCAGACCACGCGTACCTTGGTGGATACCTTAGAAAATATTCACCAGCGTTAAATGAAAGAGCCGCTTATACCATAGGCGGTTTTTTAACTGATCATTCTGCCCATATCTACGTTTCTATACAGAATTTTCAGGTGGAATGAATAAAATAATCTGATTCCGATTCAGAACGTTATTCCCATGCAGTTGATCTGGTTCCGCCAAGACCTCCGTATACATGACCATGCCGCACTCTGGCATGCTACTCAGCAAGGACCTTGCATTGCGCTAGCAGTCCTCTCTCCCGAACAATGGCAACTGCATCAGGATGCCCGGATCAAAACTGATTTTTATCTGCGTCGGCTCAAATATTTAAAACAGCAGCTACAGCAACTGAATATCCCGCTGATCATATTGAATATTCCTTTGTGGGAAAATTTAGCGCCAGAAATATTGAATCTGTGTCAAACCCTGAAAATTGAAAGCTTGCATGCCAATATCGAAGTTGGCGTCAATGAACTGGAACGTGATGCTCAGGTGCAGCAATTACTAGAACAGCAGCAAATCAGGATCGAGCTCTATCATGACCGCACCCTGTTTCCCCTCGGCAGTATCCGGAACCAGTCCAATCAACCCTATCAGGTCTATAGTGCCTTTAAGAAAAAGTGCTATGAACGGCTAATTCTGGATGTACCCACCTGCTATCCTGAGATTGAAACTCAAGATCCAATCCAATTATCAACTAAGCTCCCCAATGTTGATCTTGAAAAATTCTCAGCGGATTATGTGGTAGAGCATGCTGCCCAACTTTGGCCTGCGGAGGATCGAACTGCCTTGGATCTGCTCGATGATTTTATCGAGGACAAAATGGTTCATTATAAAACCGCTCGTGATCTGCCAGCAGTTGATGGCACCAGCCGTCTTTCCCCTTATCTGAATATCGGTATTCTCTCCATTCGCCAATGTATGCAAGCTCTTTTTCAGGATGGCTATTTCCAGATTGAGGATGTGGGTCAGCAGACCTGGTTAGATGAACTCTTGTGGCGGGAATTCTATCTACAGACCCTGTTTGATTTTCCACGTGTCTCCAAACACCAACCATTTAAGCAAAATACCAATAAGATCCAGTGGCGCAATGCCCCCGAAGATCTAGCTGCCTGGCAGCAAGGCCAGACCGGAATTCCAATTGTCGATGCTGGCATGCGGCAAATGCTGGCAACTGGCTGGATGCATAACCGGGTCAGGATGATTACTGCGATGTTCCTGTGTAAGAACTTGCTGATCGACTGGCGACTGGGTGAAAGCTGGTTTATGCAGCATCTGATTGATGGCGATCTGGCTGCGAATAATGGCGGCTGGCAATGGTGCGCATCAACCGGCATGGATGCTGTGCCCTACTTCCGGATTTTTAATCCGGTCAGCCAGTCCCTGAAGTTTGATCCCAATGGAGACTATATCCGCGAGTGGGTGCCTGAACTGGCGCATCTGGATGCCAAATCCATTCATGAACCTTATGCCAAAAATCCTGATCTGGAACTGGATTATCCAAAACCGATTGTCGATTTAAAAGCCTCTCGTGTACGAGCCATAGAAGCCTTTAAGCAGATTTAGAAGAAACTATCACTTCATCTAATATGAAAAGCCTCCAATATTGGAGGCTTTTTATTTTCATATTAAGAATAAAAACTTGGATCAGGCACTTTCCCGGTCAGTATCCATTCCCCAACTTCCTGATATTTATAATCTACCGGATCATGCAAGGTCTGGGTGCGAACATTACGCCAGAAACGGTCCAGATTCAGTTTGGCTGTGGTCGCACGCGCGCCCATCACCTGAAAAATATTCTGGGTGATATAGAGAGATGTATTGGTGGCCGCGATTTTGGCTGTAGCAATCGCCACTGAAACTTCACCACGCTGCTCGGCAGTGAGATCATTGCCCAGATCCCAAGCAGCTTGTAAGGTTTGAATCGCTTTATCAGCCAGCAAACGCACGCTTTCCAGCTGCACATAAAAATCGGCAAAATGCTTCTGGGTAAAAGGGTCATTCACAGCCTCTTCTACCAGTGATTTAGACCAGGCTTTTTGAGTCTGTACGGTTTGTTTAGCCACTTCAAACGCACCTTCTGCTACACCGAGGAACATGTGTACAAAGATCAGCTGGGCAATCAAAGGACGTAAGCTTGAATACGGTGTACTCAGTGGACCGGGATTTAACAGCAATTCATTTTCATGAATTCTGACCTGCTCAAAATGGC
The DNA here is from genome assembly GCF_013417725.1 of Acinetobacter sp. YH12233. NCBI lineage: Bacteria > Pseudomonadati > Pseudomonadota > Gammaproteobacteria > Moraxellales > Moraxellaceae > Acinetobacter > Acinetobacter sp. YH12233. The sequence goes on along the minus strand of NZ_VPDK01000022.1, from coordinate 34,797 downwards.
TGGTGCCGCTATCGGTCTGGCGTTGACCCATATTATTCCAGTCACCGAGAAAACTTACACCCTTACGTGCTGTTGGAATTACCCCGATCAGTAATTTTCCAGCGTCGTTATAGCCTGAGCACAGTAAGATATCGGAATCAATGGAGCCCGAACAGAAGCTTTTATGCCCATCAAAAATATATTCTTTTTCAGCAACTTTTATTGCGGTAGTACGACGGTCCAGTGGATTTAGGGTATTGCCCCAGAACAGGTTTTCCCGAGCGGTCTGTTCAAACCATGGGCCATATTGTTCCGGTTGGGAAAATAATTGAACCGTTGCAATCAGCAAATGATGAAACCCATAAACATGTGCTAATGAACTATCGACTCGGGCAATGATTTGAATGGTTTTAAAAATTGTCTGCCAGTCTGCTTCCTGACCGCCGTACTGTTTTGGAATAGACAGGCCCAGTAAACCGCTCTGACGAATCAGATCACGCTCGGCTTTAGGATTACCGCCCTGCTTGTCACGAGCTGCGGCTGTTTGGGCAAAAGTTTCTGTCAGTTGCTGGGCAATTTGCAGTGGAGATTGATCTAGATATTGTTGTCGTACATTCATTCTTTTGACCTAAGTTCAGCATGGTTTTAGCTTAGCAGATTGCAGCTTGGCACTATATTCGAAAGCATGCAGAGCTTATTCCTGAGACAAAATACCGGCAAATAATGCCGGTATTTGAACGTCCTAAACTTATGCCTGATTACGCTGCACTTCAGCAATTAACTGATCCACGACTTGTGGCTCAGCCAGAGTCGAGGTATCGCCCAGACTGTCCAGTTCATTGGCAGCAATCTTTCTTAAAATCCGGCGCATAATTTTTCCTGAACGGGTTTTAGGTAAAGCGGGTGCCCAGTGCAAGGCGTCTGGCGTTGCCACTGGCCCTAAAATTTTACGTACCCAAGCTACCAGTTCACCGCGCAGCTGTTCAGTACTTTCAGTCCCTGCCTGCAAGGTGACAAATGCACAAATCCCCTGACCTTTGATGTCATGCGGCATACCGACAACAGCCGCTTCGGCAACCGCTTCATGGGCCACCAGTGCACTTTCAATCTCTGCCGTACCCAGACGATGGCCTGAAACATTGAGTACGTCATCGACACGACCGGTAATCCAGTAATAGCCATCTTCATCACGACGTGCGCCGTCACCAGTAAAATAGGTACCCGGATAGGTCGAGAAATAAGCTTCAATAAAGCGGTCTGGGTCACCCCAGATGGTGCGCATCTGACCTGGCCAGGAATCCTTAATTACCAGATTGCCTTCTGCCACCCCTTCAATTTCCTTGCCTTCTGCATCGACAATGGCTGGTTGTATGCCAAAGAATGGACGGGTCGCAGAACCCGGTTTCAGGTCGGTCGCACCTGGTAAAGGCGTAATCATGAAGCCACCAGTTTCGGTTTGCCACCAGGTATCAATCACCGGACAGCGGCTTTCACCGACTACCGAGTAATACCAGTTCCAGGCTTCCGGGTTAATCGGCTCACCGACCGAACCTAAAATTCTCAGGCTGCTACGATCACTTTCCCGTACATAGGCATCCCCCTCACGCATCATGGCACGAATGGCTGTCGGTGCAGTATAGAGAATGGTCACATTGTGCTTGTCGACGATATGTCCGGTACGTGCCCAGCTCGGATATTGCGGCACTCCCTCGAACATGACCGTAGTCGTACCATTAGAGAGCGGACCATACAGTACATAGGAATGCCCGGTAATCCAGCCGACATCGGCAGTACACCAGAACACATCATCCTGTTTGATGTCAAAAACTTCTCGGAAAGTACAGTTCACATAAGTCAGATAGCCGCCTGTGGTATGCAGTACGCCCTTAGGTTTTCCGGTTGAACCCGAGGTATATAGGATAAACAGCGGATCTTCCGCATTCATCGGCTCAGGCGGACAGATCTCATTGACGGTCATAATTTCCATGTGATACCAGAGATCACGCCCCTGTTGCATTTCCACCGGATTGCCAGTGCGATGTACAACGATGACATGTTCAACCGATTCGGTACCGGCGACTTTCAGGGCTTCATCCACATTGGCTTTCAGTGGAATGGCTTTGCCCCCACGCATGCCCGAATCTGCGGTAATCACCATTTTGGCCTGACTGTCTTCAATCCGGCTGGCCAGAGAATCAGGTGAGAAACCACCAAACACCACACAATGCACTGCACCAATCCGGGCACAGGCCAGCATGGCAATTGCGGCTTCCGAGACCATTGGCATATACAGCACCACCCGGTCGCCCTTTTTAATTCCGTTCTTTTTCAGGACATTGGCGAAACGGCAGGTTTCATCATAAAGCTCATGAAAAGAAATAATCTTGTGACGGGATGGATGATCCCCTTCCCAGATAATCGCCGGTTTATAAGGATGTTCCTTAAGATGGCGATCCAGACAGTTGGCACTGACATTGAGCTGGCCATCTGCAAACCATTCAATTTTAAAATTGTCTTTATCAAAACTGGTATTTTTAACCTGGGTAAAAGGTTTGATCCAGTCCAGGCGCTGTGCCTGTTCAGCCCAGAACTGATCCGGTTGTTCAATGGATTGCTGATAACGCTCAAAATACTCTGTATCAGTGGTACGTGCGGTTTTCTTAAATTCTACTGGTACTGGATAGATTTCTTTCATTGTTCGCTTCCTTGATCTTGTTCTATCTCATCACGAGAGCTTGATGGCATTTTGTTGATTGTTTTTTATGCATAATGGCAGTATGTACTGCATATTTCAAATCCGACAATCATGCTTTCGTCGTAGATTATTTATTCAAATTCAATCAGAATAACTTCGGATAATGCTCAGCTATGGCCAAAGTCAGCTAGATATTGCTATCGTCAAATAAAATGAGTCGCCCACTCTCGCTGTATTTTATACAGGCTTAGGATCTTGCCCATGAATTCAACTGAACCTTCCTATTTCCCTCCTCCTTTTCCTGCAGCAGATCATCCCCTATCGATCAGGGGCCGATTTGGACGTTTGAGTTTTATTGCCTGGTCTGCATTTTTACAGTTTATTTTCTTATGCAGCAGTATTGCGCTAGGTTTAAGTATTGATATTGTGAACATTGCCAGCCTATCAGTAGATTCAAACTGGCAAATCTCCCTGCACGGCCTGTCCAGCCTGTTTGCCTTAGCGATCATGCTGGTCTATCTGTATTTCGGTATTGTGATTACAGTACGACGCTTACACGATCTGGACCGCAGTGGCTGGTGGATGCTGCTATTCTTCGTGCCTTTGATCAATCTGTTTGTCTGGATTTATATCCTGCTTTTTCCAGGAACAAGAGGCAGCAATCAGTATGGCCCGATACGTACAAGCCCCGTCTGGGAAAAAATTGTGGCCTGGCTGGTAATCATTTTTACCGTACTCAGCCTGTTGGCGACGACTGCGTTATTCTCTTATATGAGTGAAGGTGAACCTTCAAGAATCCCAAGTGAAGTGAAACAAAAAACGACTGAGTTCTTTTAAGACAGTTGTGTCTGTTTTGCATAAATATATTGTGTATAAATTTCGCTGTTGTTAATTTTTTGCTGTAGTTGAGGCAAAATAAGCGAAATTTAAATTGTGGAGTTTTTGTGGCTGAGCAAGAGAATACTTTAAGCCAGGTAACTGAAGGGACGACTGAGCTCCTGCATCAGGCGACTGAAAAAACTGCCCAAACCGTGATCGAACATACCTCCAAGTACAATGATGCCTATAGCACCATTGACAAGATCATGGAGGGTTTCTGGGAGCGTGTGCCTTATTTCTGCATCGCACTGACAGTCATTGTCATTTTCTGGTTACTGTCAAAACTGTTTAAGTTTTTTGTCCGTAAGACTTTAGAAAACCGTACTTATACCCGACAGAATCTGGTACTGGTGCTGAACCGTGTCGGTAGTACCGTGATTGTTTTCTTCGGTGTTTTAATCGGGCTGGTGATTGCAATTCCAGGTTTCACCCCAGGTCAGCTGATGAGTGCGCTTGGGATTGGTTCGGTGGCGATCGGTTTCGCATTTAAGGATATTTTCCAGAATCTGCTCTCAGGTGTACTGATTTTGCTGGGTGAACCTTTCAAGATTGGCGATGACATTATCGTGAATGGTCTGGAGGGTACCGTGGAAGATATCCAGATTCGTGCAACTTTTTTACGCTCGCCAGATGGTCGTCGTATCGTAATTCCAAATGCTACGGTCTATACCAGTGCAGTCACGGTGAATACTGCTTATACCCGTCGCCGCTGTGAATTTTCGGTCGGGATCGGTTATGAAGATGATATCCAGAAAGCCAAGGATATTATTACTGCAATTCTGGATAAAGATCCGACCATCCTGAGTCAACCTGCATTTAGCGTCAATGTGATTGCACTGGCAGACTTCTCGATTACTCTCAAAGCCTTATGGTGGGTCAATACCACTGAAACAGGCATAGGCACCTCAATCAGTGCAGTTCAGGAACGGGTGATACAAGCCTTTGCTGAACATAATATTTCGATTCCATATCCGGTGCAGGAAGTGAAAGTCTATCGTGGCGATGGCCATGAAGATGCCTCAGCTCGCGCTAAACAGTCGACCTAAAACATATGAAATCGCCGTTTCAGTACGGAGAATACGGTTGCCAAGGCGCACTGCTTGGCAGCCGTTTTTTATGAGCAAATCAACTTCATACGGAATAAAGCCACCTTCGGGGCCAATGACAATCGTGCAAGTATGCTGAAGTGCATATGGCATCGGCTGTTCCGCATAAGGATGTGCAACAAAGGCTGGACAGTCTGCTGTAATGAGTCCCGGCAAAATATCTTCAACAAAAGGTTTAAAGCGTTTATACAGCTCAATTTTCGGAGCAAGCGTATCCCCTGCCTGTTCTAAACCAAGATCTACATAATGATTCAGCTGCTGCAAAAATGGTGTCTGCCAATAGCTTTTATCCACCCGATAGCTATGCAATAAAATGATTTTCTCTACGCCCATGGTCACAGCATCCATGATCAGACGACGCAAAACTTTAGGACGTGGTAAAGCTACAATTAGAGTAACAGGCAGCTTTGCAGGAACTGCTTCTTCTTGAATCGGCTTCAATAAAACTGCCTTTTCAGAGATTTCGACAACTTCAGTTAAATACCGTTTCCCTTCCCGAATTCCGACTTTTAATGTGTCACCGACCTGAACCTCAAGATGCTGTTGCAAATGTTCCAGCTGTCGCTTTGACGTAATTGACCACAGTTCAGATTCAGTTTGGCGGGGATCAAGCAGGACGATATTCATAAAAAATTAACTCAACAAATCCATCACTGGATACGCGGAAACGTCATCCACAACTGTCCGAGGCAGGACTCTTTTTGCCTGATATAGGTTCTGCGATATCTCTGCAAAAAGATGGTATATGACGAGTTTTGTGGATGACAAATGGTTTTGTTACTTTTGTCGAAACAAAAGTAAAAGAAAGAAGAGTCCCTAGCATTAAATCTATAAAGATAAGGCTTGGTTTTAACCTTATACAGTCAATCCATAAAAATCAGCTTCTTCACAAATCAGAATATAATCAGAGATATTGATCAACCACCTGAATATGCTTTTCAAGTGAACCCTGATTCTGCTGCATAATCTTTTGTGCAGCAGTATTCAAGCTTTCAGCTTTAGCTGAATTATTCAAAATCTCTAGTAAAGTCTCAGCCGCCTGCGTGGCATCCTGCACCACTTCTACCGCATGCGCCTGCGCAAACTCATCTACAATCGTCTGAAAGTTAAAATAGTTTTTACCCAGAATCGTTGGAACATTTAGCGCAATCGGCTCCAGAATATTATGTCCACCACCTGGTTCATTTAGAGAACCACCAACATAACAGGCTTGGCTCAAGGCATACCAGAGCCACATCTCGCCCATAGAATCCGCCAGATAAACCTGAGTATTTGTTTCAATGCGCTGTCCCAGGCTACGACGTTGGGTTCTTAAATCTAAAGACTGTGCAGCTTGGAACACCTCATCAAAACGTTCCGGATGGCGTGGCACAACGATACAAACTAATGCTGGATTTGCATCTAACGCAGCTTTAAGCTCAGACATCAATTGCTGTTCTTCAGGTGCATGCGTACTGGCGAGAGTAATAATCTTCCGGCCTTGCAAAGACCATTCCTGTCTCAACCCTGCCGCATGATCAATAAATTGCCGCGGTGCCATGATATCAAACTTGATATTGCCCAAGACCTGAGTTTTTTCTGAAGCGATACCTAGGTCAATATAACGCTGCTGGGTTGCTGTATCCTGAGCCAAAAGGCCGGTTAAATTCTTAAGCATGCCACGGGTTAGGCCTTTGACTTTGCCATAGCCTTTGGCGGATTTTTCAGAAAGACGGGCATTCAGTAACAGACATGGCACATTAAAAGCAGGTGCCTGATCAATCAGATTTGGCCAGAGCTCGGTCTCCATCAATAACAGCAATTTAGGCTGATATTTTTGATAAAAATCACGAATCAGGGTTTTCTGGTCAGCTGGTAAATATACAGCCTGAAATAAGTCTAAATAAGGTTCTTTCAAGAAGAGAGATTTGGCACGTGCCTGCCCGGTCTTGGTGGTATTGGTCACTAGAACCGGATGCCCAAGTTTTAAATAATGCTCAATTAAAGGTTGTGCAGCATTGGTTTCCCCTACGGATACCACATGAAACCACATTGCCTGCAGGTTTTTAGGGGACTGGAAAGGACCAAAACGTTCCAGCAGTTCTTGTTCTAATTGTTCCGGACTGGTCGCACGTTTACGTATACGGGATTGATAAAGCGGTTTCGCTAGCGCCAAGGCTGCGTTATACCAGAATGGAGTAGCCACATTGCGCCCCAAAACAGATTCAATCGGCAAAATATAACAGAGCCACATCGACATGTTAATCGATGTGGCTCTTATTTCGAATTATTCTATGGTGCTTAATACCTTAACTTCTGCCAAAGTTGGATAATCAATATAACCTTCAGCCACCTGACTACCGATCATATTTTCCATTTTCAGCTCATTAAGCGATGCATTCTGAAGCAGACGCTCGTATAGATCAGGATTCGCAATGTAGGCTTTACCAAATGCGACTGCATCTGCCTTTTCAGCTGCCAACAGCTCAATCGCATCTTCACGACTCAGTTGCATATTGGCAATATAAGGCACTCCACCAGAACGCTCTTTCATATATTCAGAAATACTGTCTTCAGCCAGATATTCACGGGTAAAGAAGAAGGCAATCTTGCGCTTGCCCAGCTGCTCCATGGCATAACCAAATGTTTCACGTGGATCATTATCACCCATGTCATGGTCATCACCACGCGGCGCAAAATGCACCCCTACACGATCCGCACCCCATACTTCAATCAGTGCATCAGTTGCTTCTAGCAGGAACCGTGTACGGTTTTCCACTGAACCACCGTATTCATCTTCACGCTGATTGGTTTTACTTTGCAGGAACTGGTCAATCAGATAACCATTGGCAGCATGTAATTCAACACCATCAAAACCGGCTTCTTTAGCACGAATCGCAGCTTGCTTATATTGCTCGGTAATCGTGTGAATTTCAGAAACTTCCAAAGGACGCGGCGTAACGTATGGACGTTTTGGACGTAACAAGCTGACATGACCCGCTTGTTGTACTGCACTTGCAGAGACTGGTGTTTCACCATTTAACAGATCCGGATGCGATACACGGCCAACATGCCAAAGCTGGGCAACGATTAAACCGCCCTTCTCATGAACCGCTTGAGTGACCTTTTTCCAGCCTTCGACCTGAGCATCGGTAAACAGTCCTGGAGTATTTAAATAGCCATTGGCTTCTTCAGAAATCACTGTAGCTTCAGAAATGATCAGGCCAGCACTTGCACGTTGCGCATAGTATTCAACCATCATTGGGGTTGGAACGCGATCAGCAGTTGCGCGGCTACGGGTCAGCGGCGCCATGATGACACGGTTTTTAAGCTCTAACGCACCGAGCGTTAAAGGAGAATTTAATTCAGCCATCGTTACTCCCACCTGTTAAAGGTGTTGTTGTAGGTGTTCGATAAATTGCTGAATCAAAGTTTCATTGCGGGAGAAATATGACCACTGTCCGTGCTTGGTTGCAGTGATCAGACCAGCCTGCTGTAACACCGACAGGTGATTGGACATGGTGGACTGTGAGACCTGGCCCAAACATTCAATTTGACCTGCACAGACCCCACGTTGAAAGCCACCACACTCTTCCGCAGACAGATATTGCTCCGGAGATTTTAACCACTCCAGAATTTGTCGACGGGTCGGATTGGCTAAGGCTTTAAAAATTAGATCAAGGTCCATAGGCACATCACAATCAGTGGCGCAACGAAACTTCATTCAGCATCTGCGACCATTATATCGTATTTTTTCGATTTATATATCGAATAATTTAGATATAAGAGTCACAGTCTGTTAAAGCTTTGTTACGCCAGCTTTTAAACGATTTCTTACAGGCCCTGTTTCAGGCTTGCTTCGATAAATTTGTCCAGATCACCGTCCAGAACTGCGCCAGTATTGGAGTTTTCTACCCCTGTACGCAAATCCTTGATACGTGAATCATCAAGGACATAAGAACGGATCTGGCTACCCCAACCGATATCAGACTTGGAATCTTCCAATGCCTGTGCAGCTTCATTACGTTTATTCATTTCCAGCTCATATAGCTTGGCACGTAATTGCTTCCAGGCATGGTCACGGTTGGCATGTTGTGAACGCTGGTTCTGACATGCCACCACAATACCGGTTGGAATATGGGTTAAACGCACTGCAGAGTCAGTTTTGTTAATGTGCTGACCACCCGCGCCTGATGCACGGTAAGTATCGGTACGTACATCTGAAGGATTGATTTCAATTTCGATATTGTCATCTACTTCAGGTGAGACAAACACGGCAGAAAATGACGTATGACGACGGTTGCCCGAGTCAAAGGGTGATTTACGCACTAAACGGTGTACACCAGATTCGGTACGTAACCAGCCATAGGCATACTCACCTTCGACACGAATCGTCGCAGATTTAATCCCGGCGACATCCCCATCAGATTCTTCCATCAGTTCAGCTTTAAAACCATGACGTTCGATCCAGCGCATGTACATACGTAGCAGCATAGAGGCCCAGTCCTGTGCTTCGGTACCGCCCGAACCTGCCTGAATTTCTACATAGCAAGGGTTTGGATCCATCGGGTTGCTGAACATACGACGGAATTCAAGCTTCGCCAGTTCTTCTTCAGCCGCATTCAGCTCAGCCTGCACATCTTCAAGCATGGCCTCTTCATCTGCTTCAACCGCAAGGTCGAGCATTGCCTGGGCATCTTCAAGCTGGGTCGTTAAGCCGTCCAGTACATTGAGTACATTTTCAAGCTCGCCTTTTTCTTTGGCCATGGCCTGAGCACGACTCTGGTCATTCCAGATCGCCGGGTCTTCTAATTCACGCAGGACTTCTTCTAAACGCTCTTTTTTCAGATCGTAGTCAAAGATACCCCCGTAGTGTTTGACCACGTTCGTTTAAGTCTTTTAATTGGTTTAGATACGGATTAATTTCCACGTGAATTTCTCTCAATCAAAATTAGGTATAAACTCTTAGGTCAATATTATATCACAGTCTATTTCGCCAATTTATAGCGATAAATCCATCTTTAAAGCTAAGCAAGAAAATATTAACCGCACATTTTTTAATTACAAAATTTGTCAGCTTGATAAAATAGCTAAATATTATTTTTAATACTTTCTCATTCTATTCTTAAATATATTTCGCTGTATTTTTATACTCGGTTTTTGATTCATTTTAAAACCCTAAAAACCATACAAAACAAGATAAAAAATAGCATTTTCAATACATTCCACAATATCTACACATTTTTAATAAAACAAAACATTTCATTTTTAGTTTTTAAATTCAATTACTTATTAAATGAAAATTACATAATATTACCTTACTCACAATGTAGTAACTTTCCTTTGATTGACGATTATTGGAATTGGTCTAGACTTAAAGTTGTAACAAAAAGTGTATTAATTTTAGCCATATTTTCAGAGGGGAGTATCCGCATGAAAAAACTAGCAATCGCTTCAGCATTACTTTCAGCCGTAGCTCTTACAGGTACAGCAGCTCATGCTTATCAAGTAGAAGTGGGTGCATCTGCAGGCCTAACAGACCCGGATAATGGTAGCTCAAGCGGCTCTTTTGGTGTTGATGGCACATACTACTTTAATCCAGTTGAAACACGTAATGCACCATTAGCCGAAGCAGCCTTCCTTGATCGAGCAAGTAATGTGAAAGCTCAATATCAATATGATGATTACGACTCTTCAGAACGTCACCGTTATGGTGTAGGTGCTGAATACTTCGTACCAAACTCAGATTTTTATTTGAGTGGTAGCGTAGGTCGTGATGATGCTAAATACGACAATGCACCTGATTTTGACGAAACCGTTTATAGTGCTGAAGTCGGTTATTTACCTGCACCAGGTCTGTTAATTGCAGCAGGTGTGAAAGGTTATGACAATGACTATGATGACGGTGTAGATCCAACTTTACGTGCTAAATATGTGACTACCTTAAGCAATGGTAAAGACATTAACCTTGAAGCTGGCGCTGCCTTTGGCGACCTAGATGAGTACAACTTAAAAGCTGACTACTTCATCGACAAAACTTTAAGTGTTGGTGCTGATTATCAAAGCAAAGACAATGGCCCTTATGACTCAAATGAATTTGGTGTAAGTGCACGTAAATTCTTTAATGAACAAGTAAGCTTGGAAGGTCGTGTAGGTTTTGGTGAAATTGGTAACCAAGACTACAACAAATTTGGTCTAGCTGCGAAATACCGCTTCTAATCCAAACTAAGAAATTTCATTATAAAAAAACCCATCTTCGGATGGGTTTTTTTATTGCACTTTAAACAAGCATTTAGGTAGTTTTTGCACATTGACGGGGCGATTATTATCTGTACAATTTGTTACAACTGTTCATCAAACAGTCATATTTTTATAACAAAGAGAGAACTCTAAATGCTTAAGAAACTTACTCTTGCTACAGCACTTATTGCTAGCCTAGGAACTGCTCACGCTTATCAAGCTGAAGTAGGCGGTACAATTGCTCTGGTTGATCCAGACAATGGGGATACTTCTACTGGTTTCGCAATTGATGGAACTTACTACTTCAATCCAGTTCAAGTTAAGAACTCGCCTCTTAATGAAGCAGCATTTTTAAATCGTGCAAGCAATATCAATGCAGCGGTTTCTTATATTGATTACGATTTATTTGATGTGACTACATTTAATGTAGGTGTTGAATATTTTGTTCCAAATTCAGATTTTTATGTAAGTGGTAATATTGGTCAATCATCTACTGATACACCAATTGGTGATGATGACACAACTATATACTCAGCAGAATTAGGTTATTTACCGGTTCCTGGTCTATTACTGGCTGTTGGCCTAGCTGGTTATGACAATGACGCAGGCGATGATGTAGATCCAACCTTACGTGCCAAATATGTTACTCAAGTTGGTCAATATGACATGAACTTTGAAGGTGGTGCAAGCTTCGGTGATCTTGATGCTTATAGCCTCGGCGCAGATTTATATTTAGACAAAACCTTCAGCGTTGGTCTGGGTTACTCTGATTCCGATATTGATAATAGTGATGTCTTCACTATTCGCGCGAAGAAATTCTTCAATCAGCAAGTTAGCCTAGAAGGTTCAATTGATTTCGCTGACGAAGGCAATATCTTTGGTGTACGTGGTGCATACCGCTTCTAATCTGCAAGATTAAAAGTTAAAAAAACCGCTCAATTGGGCGGTTTTTTTATTTGAATAATTTATTGCTCCAGATGAGCAATTCGCATTTGCAGGCTGACATTGCCATTAAAGACATTTTTATCCAGTTCATAGACCAGACGTACATGCTGCTTCATTGGATCAAATTTGTATTTATCGATAGCATTAAAGGCAATCGCATCCACAACCTGTCCATTCTCTAAAGCAACACGTAATTTCAGATGTACATCCTTGAGCCAGCGGTAATCCAGAATCTTAAAGATGCCTTCAAAAATCGGTTGAGGAAACTTTTGCCCCCATGGACTTAAGTTTTGCAGTAAATCGACTGTTTCAATTTGGAAAGCTGATGCCGGTAGTTCACCATCAGTCCACAGCGTAGCTGTAAATAGGCTTTCATCCATCTCTGCAATCAGCTGTTCAAAGACCTGTTTAAATTCAGCAAAATGCTGCTTTTTAATGGTTAATCCCGCTGCGGCCGCATGTCCACCGAAATGGCTGACCAGATGCGGACACTGCTCTGCTATCCGTTCAATGCTATCCCGGATATGAATCCCTTCAATGGAACGTGCTGAACCTTTGATATGAATACCGTCTTCATCAGCAGCAAAGACTATACTTGGACGATGGAACTGTTCTTTTAAACGCCCCGCTACAATCCCGATCACACCCTGATGCCAGTGCTGTTCAAACATGATCAGTGCGGCAGGCAAAGTATTCTCATCCAGCTGGATTTTTTCCAGTTCAGTCAAAGCTTCCTGCTTGATTTTGCCTTCTACCTGACGACGTTCGACATTCAGTTTATTCAGCTGTTCTGCGAGTGGATAAGCGGTTGCCAGATCCGGAGCGAGCAAACACTCAATCCCGATATCCATGGTTTCCATACGACCCGCTGCATTAATACGTGGACCCAGTACAAAACCCAGATCCTGCGCTTTGAGCGTGGCAGCATCACGACCAGCAATTTCCAGCAAGGCACTGATACCAGGTCGGCAAAGATGCTGCTGAATCCGTTTTAAGCCAGCATCCACCAGAATACGGTTGTTATAGTCCAGACTTGCAACATCTGCATAAGTGCCTAAAGCCACTAGATCCAGATAATTGGTAATAACCGTTGAAGATTTACCGAGCTTTTTACGATGAGTCGATAGATTTGCCAGAACATAAAAAGCTACCCCCACTCCCGCCAAGGCCTTACTTGGAAAATCACAACCTAACTGATTGGGATTGACTACAGCTTCTGCTGCAGGTGTAGGCTTGGTGGTTAAGTGGTGATCGGTAATAATCACCTGCATACCATGATCCTGCGCCTGCTTCACACCTTCATGACTGGAAATCCCGTTATCCACCGTAATTAAAAGATCCGGCGTAAAATTGGCAAAAGCCAGATCTGCAATCGCAGGTGTCAGGCCATAACCATACTTAAACCTATCAGGAACCAGATACTCGACATGGGCACCCATATCACGTAGGGCTAAAACCATCAGTGTTGTACTGGTCGCCCCATCAGCATCATAGTCACCGACAATTACGATTTTCTGGCCAGTATCTATAGCCTGATCAATTAGCTGAATTGCTTCCGGTAAGCCTTTCATGGTCGGAGCCAACAGATGCTTGAGTTTAAGCTCCAGCTCCTGTTCAGATTCCACACCACGGCGTGCCAGAATGTCAGCTACAAATGAAGGCACGCCCTGAAAAGATTCAGGGCGTGTCAGTAAAGGTCTTTGCTTGATTTCAAGTTTAGGCATTGTTATGGCATCAATCGTTGTAGTTTCCACGCCCCATCGATTTTTTCATAACTCAGGCGGTCATGTAAACGGTTTGGACGGCCCTGCCAGAATTCATAATAATCTGGCTGCAAACGATAGCCGCCCCAAAATCCCGGTTTATCCAGCTCTTCCTGATTGGCGACCTGCTGATGCAGATCCCAGAAACGTTGCTGTAGTTCTTCACGACTCGCAACCATACCGCTTTGCGGGGTACTGATATGAGCAGCGATCTGACTTTCACGTGGACGTTTATGATAATAGTCAGTTGATTCTTCTTCCGAAATTTTAACTACCTTTCCGCTAATCCGGATCTGACGTTCCTGTTCCTGCCAGTAAAACAGTAATTCTGCATACGGGTTTTCGGCCAGATCCAGACCTTTCTGACTATCATAATTGGTATAGAAATCATAACCCGCTTCAGTGGCACCACGCAGCAACACTGTGCGCACATGCGGACGACCCTGTGCATTTGCGGTTGCCAATGACATGGCATAGGGTTCATGCAGCTGTGCAGCAAGTGCATGGTTAAACCACTGCAAAAACTGCATATGCGGGTTGGGATTGACCTGATCTTCGTGTAGCTCGCCTTTTTGATAGTTCAGACGCAGTTCACTTAGATCCTTAATCAGATCGCTCATTTACTCTTCCCCCATTTAAGCGGCGTTGGCACGTACCGCATCAGCCAATGAATTTGCCAGTGTGGTCACCTCTGCAAGATCCTCGCCCTCAACCATGACACGGATCACCGGTTCAGTCCCTGATTTACGGATCAGTAAACGGCCACGGCCTTTGAGCTGCTCTTCAGCTTTGTTAAATTCTGCAGTCAAAGCAGGCACTGAGTACGGGTCAAACATGGTATTCAGACGTACATTCACCAAGACATTTGGCAATAATTTAAAATCAGCCACTAACTCGTGCAGTGCTTTCTTCTGCTCGACCATCACGGTTAAGACTTGCAGCGCAGCAATAATCGCATCGCCTGTGGTGCTCTTGTCTAAAGTCAGGATATGGCCTGATGGCTCACCACCAATCGACCAGCCTTTTTCTTCCAGACCTTGCAGTACATAACGGTCACCGACTTTAGCACGTAGCAGCTCTACTCCGGCTTTTTCCAGCGCCAGTTCCAGCGCCATATTGCTCATCAAGGTACCGACGATACCCGCCGGCTTGTTTTTTGCCTGAGTCGCGAGGATATACAAAATATGATCGCCGGTAATTTGCTCACCATTTTTATCGACCATGATCACACGGTCTGCATCACCATCGAAGGCTATGCCTAAATCAGCCCCATGCTCAACCACTGCTTTTTGCAGATTTTCTGGATGAGTCGAACCACAGTTCTCATTGATATTCAGACCAGTCGGTTCGTCATAGATGGAAATGACTTTTGCACCCAACTCACGGAAAACCGCAGGGCCAACGCTGTAAGCTGCACCATTGGCACAGTCAACAACAATGGTTAAATCATTCAGGTCTAAATGGTATGGGAAGGTTGATTTACAGAATTCGATATAACGGCCATTGGCATCTTTCACGCGGAAACTTTTACCCAAGTTCGCGTTATCTTCGATCACCAGTTCTTTTTCCAGCTCCTGGTTGATCTCATCCTGCAAAGCATCAGGCAGTTTTTTGCCTTCACTCGAGAAAAACTTAATCCCGTTATCAAAATATGGGTTATGTGACGCAGAAATGACAATGCCAAGGCTAGCATGCAAAGCACGGGTCAAATGGGCAATGGCCGGCGTTGGCAAAGGTCCAAGCAGATGCACATAAACACCTGCCGCATTGAGTCCTGCCTGTAGCGCAGATTCCAGAATATAACCTGATAAACGGGTATCTTTACCCAGTACCACTAATGGTTTGTTTTTTTTGCTATTTCGTTTTAATACTTTTCCTGCCGCAAAACCTAATTTCAGGGCAAATTCAGGTGTAATCGGTAACTCACCAAATTTTCCACGAATACCATCGGTACCAAAATAACTCATGCTTTGTCTCACTTCTTAGCGGGTGATTTACATCATCCTTTTTCATTGTGCAACACTGTACACCAAAACAAAAAAGCCGTCATGAGTATGACGGCTTTTTTAGAGTAAACAATCAGCGAAAGTTAGCCCATACGGTAGTTTGGCGCTTCTTTAGTGATGGTTACATCATGCACGTGAGACTCAGACATACCGGCAGATGTGATTTTCACAAACTTGGCATTTTGACGCAGATCATCAATGGTTGCAGAACCGGTATAGCCCATAGAAGAACGCAGACCGCCCATCATCTGATGCACGATATTGCCCATTGGACCTTTGTACGGTACGCGACCTTCAATACCTTCAGGAACCAGTTTTTCAGCACCGGCTTTAGAGTCCTGGAAGTAACGGTCAGCAGAGCCAGTCGCACCAGCCATCGCACCCAAAGAACCCATACCACGGTAAGCTTTGTAGTAACGACCCTGGAAGAATTCAACTTCGCCTGGTGCTTCTTCAGTACCAGCCATTAATGAACCCACCATGATGGTGCTTGCACCAGCGCCAATCGCTTTTGCCATATCACCAGAGAAACGGATACCACCATCAGCAATTAATGGAATCTGCTCTTTCAAGGCACGCGCAACAGAATCAATTGCAGAGATTTGTGGCATACCAATACCAGCCACGATACGAGTCGTACAGATTGAGCCAGGACCGATCCCTACTTTCACTGCGTCCGCACCCGCATCAAGTAATGCAAGCGCAGCATCACCAGTGGCGATGTTACCGCCGATCACTTGAACTTGTGGGTAGTTCTGTTTCACCCAGCGTACACGCTCGATCACACCCGCAGAGTGACCATGTGCAGTGTCCACAACAATCACATCTACACCAGCATCAACCAGTGCTTCTACACGGCTTGGTGTTTCAGCGCCAGTACCGACTGCTGCACCTACACGTAGACGACCTAAATCATCTTTACAGCTATTTGGATAAAGTTCCGCTTTACGGAAATCAGTCACCGTGATCAAGCCTTTTAATTCGTTGTTTTCGCCAACAACGATCACTTTTTCAATACGGTTTTTTTGCAATAAGGCCTGAATGTTTTCTTTCGATTCGCCTTCACACACAGTCACCAGACGGTCTTGACCTGTCATGATATTACTGACCGGCTGTTCCAGATTGGTTTCAAAGCGTGTATCACGGCCTGTCACGATACCCACCACTTTACCGTCTTTAACTACCGGCACACCGCTGATGTTATTCGCTTGAGTCACAGCGATCAGTTCACGTACTGTAGTTTCTGGGGTAACTGTGATCGGATCTTTCACCATACCGGCTTCAAATTTTTTCACACGGCGTACTTCTGCGGCCTGGGCAGCAATATCCATGTTCTTGTGCAAAATACCGATACCGCCATTTTGTGCCATCGCAATTGCCATACGTGACTCAGTCACAGTATCCATAGCTGCTGAAACAAGTGGAATATTCAGGTTAATGCCGCGAGTCAGGCGTGTCTTTAGAGAGACATCTTTTGGGAGAACAGTAGAGTAGGCAGGGAGTAATAGGACATCATCGAAGGTTAACGCGTCTTGAACGATGGTCAACATAACAGTCTCACTGGTAATTTCCGTGCGCTATTATAAACAAATTTAGCTCTAAATTTCATTGCAATTGCAAAATTTATTTTGTCTAAATCTGGACTTAGATTTAATCCGAATATCTAAACCTGTAAATTTGACTATTCAATCAATAATTTAAATATGCCAGAGCAGTCATCATATTTATTCGGTTTACAAAATCCCTTACTAATTTTTTCTCCCATAAAAAGCAGAGTCCATACCTTGCTTTTTAAATCTTGAGTTTGGATTTAGCTCACCCGTTCGAAATTATCATCATTTTCGGCTTCATCCGGCTCAATCTGAATGAATGGAATCATATTGTGTGCCATTCGTGCTTTATTGCACTGGGCATCAGCAATCTGCACTTCTTTACAGGATGAGCTACGTAGTTCGTACATGCCACAACTCACCTGTTCACCAATGCTACCTTCGAGCGCAATACAACGCGGATTTTTTTGATTGGTTCCCACCATGCATGAATAGACGGAAGTAACAGGTTCAGTATAGTGCTCAGGCATGGGAATCCCCTCTGCCCAATAAAATGAAACCCTGAAATAGGCGCAACATGCGCCACAACTTAAACATGCATCTTGTGTAGGAACTTGAGACAACATTTCTTATAAATTCTCGTCATCAAAAACAATTTTTTGCAGGCGGAAAATATAAAAAATGTTGTTTTTCTACTCAAGAAAAAATTTAAAATTTTCTTGAACTATTCAGGACAAGTAAAAACAGTTTCATCCATTAAATCAGTGCCACATTCCAGTGTTTCAATCCAGTCCATAAACTGGTTAATCTGTTCTTTACCCACAAATGGTGTTCCATGCTGCGGCACAATCATGTCGACATCCATGGTACGTACCATCTGCACCCATAAACGAATCACCTTGTTATTGCACATGTAGCGTTGGTGAAATCCCTTCATTTTCGGAATGTGCGCCGCAAAATTTTCCAGTGGCTTTGAAGCATCCTCGACCATTGACGCGCCCATATCACCAGAAAACAGGATCTTGGCAATCGGGTCATAAAACTGGAAATTACCGACTGAATGTAAAAAGTGTGCTGGAATGGCAATAATGCTGGATTGACCGAGTGGAATGATCTGACCATGATCCGGCAATTCAACCAGACGATCCAGCCAGTTACCTTTCATACGGTCACTCATAAAGGCTGAATTCAGATGCGGTAAGAAACGCGCCCAGAGCTTGGAAGCTACGACTTTGGCTTCGGTATAGACCAGCCAGCGCGGCATGGACGTAATAATGTCCGGATCCTGATGCGATGCCATCACATAATCCAGATTGCTTAACCGGGTATAGCGGTTCAGTTCCATGGTCAACGGTACATAGGTCAAATCACCACCCGGATCAAGTACTGCAGCACGCTCATTATCAATAATCAGGAATTGGTTTGCCTGTACACCTTCACCTTTTACCAAGCTGGTAAAACTGATGCATTTATGCGTTCCATCATCATAAAGTACTTGTGATGTAGTACGTTCAAAAGCCATGCCCATTCCCCAAAATTTTTATGTAAAAAATGTATATTCTATAGGTGAATAACATATATTTATTTAGAGAAACTTACAATAAAAATCAGATCAATATTATCTATAATATCAGTTAATTAAGTCACATTTTTAGGCAAAAAATCCTGAGCAATTAGCTCAGGATTTACGATATCTTTAACACTCAAAATAAATAGTGCTGTGCCAATGCTGCCAGACCAATTATTAAGAAAACCAAAGCGCCAATTTTATGAATGAGCGAAATTGGTAATTTTTCTGCCAATTTATTACCAATAAATACCGCTGGTGCATTTACCAACATAATACCGATCGTAGTACCCAAAGTGACCCAACCAATACTGTCAAAGCGCGCGGCTAAAGCGACTGTTGCAATTTGAGTTTTATCGCCGATTTCTGCCAAGAAAAACAACACAAATGTGGCACCGAATACCCCATATTTTTGCCATTTATTGATACTTTCTGATTCATTATCCAATTCATCGGGAATTAACATCCACACCGCCATCGCAATAAAACCAAGCGATACAATCCACAGCAAGACTGTTGGGCTAAGCACTGTGGTGATCCATTGACCTAAGACTGCGGAAACGCCATGGTTGATGACTGTCGCCAAAAAGATTGCGAAGAGAATTGGAACAGGTTTACGAAAACGTGCGGCAAGTAATAAAGCAAGCAGTTGCGTTTTATCGCCCATTTCAGATAAGGCAACAACAGCTAATGAGATCAGAAAAGCAGAAAGCATGATGTATTTCTCTGGCCAGCAATTTACATACCTATGACTCACCCCTCCTGCCAGCCATATCTGCAGAGTGGTAAATCAAAGGTCTTGCCAACAAAAGAAAGCTTCGAGAAGCTCATTTGGTTCTTTGCTATGATGACCATGCCCTGTTGAGCAAATATGTTGACCATCACCCTTCTGCTTTGCGCAAAAGGCGGCTACTCCCCAATGAAGTGTGCCCATTATAGCCAACCATGTTTATATTTACAAATTGTCATATTAAAAAAACCCTGCCGAAGCAGGGTCTTTATTTTTAAACATTCATGAATCAGATCAAGAGCGTACGAATATCCTTTAATAGCTTGGTCAGCTTATTGGTAAAGCGTGCAGCATCTGCGCCATTAATTACCCGATGATCATAAGATAACGACAATGGCAGCATCAGACGTGGATCAAAGCCCTCACCATTCCATACCGGTTGCATAGTTGCAGGAGAAATACCCAGGATCGCCACTTGTGGCCAGTTCACCAACGGCGTAAATGCTGTACCACCAATTGAACCCAAGCTGGTAATGGTAAAATTCGCCCCTTGCAGATCTTTAGGTGACAATTTCTTGTCACGTGCTTTCTGGCTTAACTCACCCAGCTCAATAGCAATCTGCTTAATCGACTTCTGGTCCGGGTTACGTAATACAGGAACAGTCAGACCATCTGGTGTCGCAACCGCAATGCCCATATGGATCTCATTCCGTAGCAATACCGATTTACCGTCATCAGACAGGTGACCGGCAAACTCGCGCTCTTCTTGGAGAAGATAAGCCACAGCCTTGATAATGAAAGCCATAATGGTCAGGCCAATACCTTCTTTCTTGAAGTTGCCTTTCAACTCATTACGCCAAGCTTCCAGCTCAGTGATATCGGCTGCATCAAACTGGGTCACTTGTGGGATATAGTTATTTAAAGATAACTGTGGAATCGAAACCTGTTGCAGACGCGTCAAAGTTTTCTCTTCTACCCCACCAAAAGCACTGAAATCAGGCAGTTTTGGCAAGCCTGCAGGAGCTGTAGCTGCCGCAGGTGCGGTTGTTGTTTGCGGTGCAGTCAGACGATCTTTCACATACGCAAACAGGTCTTCTTTCATTAGACGCTCATGCGGACCAGAAGCTTTCACTTCTGCCAATACCACACCCAGTTCACGAGCCAGTTTACGCACAGCAGGGCCAGCATAAACTTTGGCATTGGCAGCGTTCTGCTCTTTGGTGAGTTTGTCTGCACTATGCGTTTCAGGCGTCACAGCAGCAGTGTCAGCTTTTGGCGCTGCGGCTGGTGCAGGCGTAGCTTTAGCTACAGGTGCTTCTGATTTTTCCGCTGGAGCTGCAGCAGGTGATGCTTGTCCTTCAGCTTCAATTGTAATCAGTGCCACGCCTTCAGAAACATTCTGACCCAGCTCAACATGAATCGCCTTAATCACTCCGGCAGTCGTGCTTGGCACTTCTACTGTCGCTTTATCTGACTCGACCACGATGATGCTCTGGTCTTTCTCCACCGTATCACCGACCTGTACTAGAATTTCTGCTACAGCCGCCTTATCAACACCCAAATCAGGTACTTTTACTTCAATATTGCCTCCAGGGGCTACAGTCTGTTGTGGTGCTGTTTCAGTTTTGGCTTCAGGTGTTGCTTGAGCTTTTGGCTTTTCTTCCGCTTGAGGCGCTGCTTGCTCAGCAGCTGGTGCCGAATCTGTAGTTTTCACTGTCAGAATCAGCACTCCTTCTTTGACTGAATCGCCCTCCTGAATATGAATCGCCTCTACAGTACCAGCAACTGTACTTGGTACTTCAACTGTGGCTTTATCAGATTCAACCACGACCAGGCTTTGATCAACTTCAACTTCATCGCCAACCTGAACCAGAATTTCACCCACCAGGGCCTTTTCTACGCCAATATCCGGCAATTTCACTTCTACAGTAGATGTAGAAGTCGATTGAGAGGACTGTTCATTTTGACTAGAGGCTTTGGGCTGATGTGTCGCCACTTCCTGCAGGATTTGCTCATCAGGCAATTCAGTTGGGGTATTTTCCGAAGTTTTGTCAGCAGCATCAGCTTCCTGACTTTCTACCGTACCGGCATCATCTTCAGCCTGCAGTTCGATCAGGACAGTACCTTCAGATACTTCATCACCCTGATTGACCAGGATGCTTTTAACTACACCTGCTGAAGTGCTTGGCACTTCAACAGAGGCTTTATCTGATTCCAGCAACACAATACTTTCATCTACAGCGATGGTGTCACCCACCTTCACCAGGATTTCTGCCACAGTTGCCTTATCTACACCAATATCTGGAGTCGTAATTTGCATGATTAGTTCTCCTCTTTGTAGTCAGCAACTGGATGCAATTCAGGAGTCGCCTGAGGTGCCCAAGCCACCGGACGATCAGTATCTAACTCAAAGCTAGAGATCGCGTCTTTCACTAAACGTGCATCGACTTCACCTTCATCTGCCAGTTTCTTCAGGGTTGCCACGACAATATGCGCAGCATCGACACCAAAATAGCTACGCAGATTGCCACGTGTATCTGAACGGCCATAACCATCGGTACCCAAGGCTACGAACGGACGACTGTCTGGAAGATAGGCACGGATCTGTTCACTATAGGCGCGCATGTGATCGGTGGCCGATACCACAATACCGTCCTTGTCACGTAACTGCTGAGATACCCATGGCTCTTTCGCTTCTTCAGCCAATGGATGCAGGCGGTTATATTCTTCACATGCCATACCATCGCGAGCCAGTTCGTTAAAGCTGGTCACGCTCCAGACATTGGCATGAATCTGATATTCCTCACGCAGGATTTTCGCGGCTTTGATGACTTCACGCAGAATCACGCCTGAACCCATCAACTGAACCGTCGCCTTTTCGTCTTCTTCCAGCAGATACATACCACGCTTGATGCCTTCTTCTGCACCTTGTGGCATTGGTGGATGTTCGTAGTTTTCGTTCATCAAGGTCAGATAATAGAACACACGTTCCTGATTTACATACATACGCTGCAGACCATCATGCACGATTACGGCAAGCTCATAGCCAAAGCACGGGTCATAAGAGACACAGTTCGGAATGGTATTGGCCAGAATGTGTGAATGACCATCCTGATGCTGCAGGCCCTCACCATTTAAGGTAGTACGGCCAGCGGTTGCACCCAACAAGAAACCTTGCGCCTGTGCATCACCTGCTACCCAGGCAATATCACCAATACGCTGGAAGCCGAACATTGAGTAGTACATGTACATCGGGATCATTGGCAAGTTATTGGTTGAATAACTGGTCGCCAAGGCTGCCCATGCACTCATTGCACCGGCTTCGTTAATCCCTTCCTGTAACATATGACCGTCTTTGGCTTCACGGTAATGCATCAACTGTTCCTGATCTTCAGGGGTATATTGTTGACCATGCGCTGCATAGATCCCCAATTGACGGAACATCCCTTCCAGACCAAAGGTACGTGCTTCATCTGGAACAATCGGGACCACACGGTCCTTGATTGCTTTCTCTTTTAATAAGGCAGAGATTAAGCGGACCATGACCATGGTGGTGGACTGTTCTTTACCGTTTGAACCTTTAAGCACAGCATCAAAAACAGAGAGCTCAGGAATCGGTAAAGATTCGCTTTCTTTGCGACGTGCTGGCAGATAACCACCCAGTGCCTCACGGCGTGCCTTCATATATTTAATTTCAGGCGAGTTTTCGCTTGGGCGGTAGAATGGAATTTCTTCCAGTTGTTCATCAGTAAAAGGCAAGTTGAAACGATTACGTACGTATTTCAATGATTCCAGCTGCATTTTCTTGATTTGGTGCGTCTTGTTCACCGCTTCAATTTCATCAGACAGACCATAACCTTTTACGGTTTTCGCCAGAATCACCGTTGGCTGACCTTTGGCCTTGGTCGCTTCTGCATAGGCAGCAAAGACTTTGTATGGATCATGACCACCACGGTTCAGATTATCGATATCTTCATCGCTCAGGTCTTTGACCAAAGCTTCTGCTTCTGGATATTTACCAAAGAAATGTGCGCGTGCATAAGCACCACCTTTCACCTGATAGCGCTGATAATCACCATCTACTGCTTCTTCCATAATCGCTTTGAGTGCACCAGATTTGTCTTTATCCAGTAGCGGATCCCAGTGACGACCCCAGACAACTTTAATCACGCGCCAGCCAGCACCACGGAATAAAGACTCAAGTTCCTGAATGATCTTGCCATTACCACGTACCGGACCATCCAGACGCTGCAAGTTACAGTTCACCACCCAGATCAGGTTGTCCAGTTTCTCACGACCCGCCAGTGAGATCGCACCCAAGCTTTCCGGCTCATCCATTTCGCCATCGCCCAGGTACGCCCAGACTTTACGGTCTTCTTCCTTAATCAGGCCACGGTTCATCAGGTACTTTTGAATATGAGCCTGATAAATCGACATGATTGGACCGAGACCCATCGATACCGTCGGGAACTGCCAATAGTCTGGCATCAAGTAAGGATGAGGATAAGAGGGTAAGCCTTTGCCGCCGACTTCACGACGGAAATTATTCAGATGCTCTTCAGTTAAGCGACCTTCTAAAAATGAGCGGGCATAAATCCCCGGTGCACAGTGACCTTGATAGTAAATCAGGTCGCCACCGAAGCCGTCGTTATTGGCACGGAAGAAATGGTTAAAACCCACATCATATAAAGTGGCAGATGAAGCAAAGCTGGCCAAATGACCACCCAGGTCATCACCGGATTTATTTGCGCGAAGCACCATTGCCAAAGCATTCCAGCGGATCAGCGCGCGAATACGGCGTTCCATATCCTGGTCGCCCGGCATCACAGGTTGTTCTTCTACAGAAATAGTGTTTAAGTAGGGAGTATTTAAACGCTGAATAGGAACATGTTTGGCAATTGCGCGTTGATAAAGTTTTTCAAGTAAAAAGGCGGCGCGCTCGGTTCCCATGTGCTGCAAAACGGAGTCAAAAGCGTCTTGCCATTCTTGGGTTTCTTGAGCGTCGGTATCTCCATAAAACGCCATAATCTACAGTTCCTGAAAGCCAAATTGATCACTTATATGTATCATATTTACGGCTTATGCAGGTATGGCTCTGGCTGAATGCGGTTCTGGAGTACTATTTATTATCTAAATATCCATTGACACTTTATTACACAAAGTAACAAAAAGAAGTCAATGATGGCGATTTTTTATACAATAGTTATAATTCTCGGTGATAATATAATATCTAAAAGCAATTAGACCGAACTCCTTCTCTACTCCCTGGAAGAAATGTTCAGCCTAATTGCCTTAAAAGCGGTTTGATTGATTTTTTATGAGTATCAAGTATCAGACGCATTAAAGTATTTCAGTTATTTTGAGCAAAGCTACGTTTAGGGTAACATTGCTAAATAAGTTGAAGGATTTTTACGTTGACCGTCTTTTACTACTTCATAGTGTAGATGAGGACCTGTACAACGACCTGTACAACCTACATTCGCAATATGATCACCGGCTTGCACCTGATCTCCCACACGTGCAATCAAGCGTGAAGCATGGGCATAACGAGTAAGGTATCCATTACCATGGTTAATTTCGACATACTGACCATAACCTGTACCCCAACCCGATTTGGTTACGATACCAGGACCAGTTGCGTAGATCGGTGTACCGCTTGCAGCAGCCAGATCCAGGCCTGAGTGATTTTCAGCACGGCCACCCATAGTACGACCACCAAAACTTGAGCTGACACGTTTCATGTCTGGTAATGGATGAGCCACTAGCCATGAATAAGGGTTATTTGAAGATGCAACTTTGCTGGATGAAGAATTGCCATATTTTTGGGCAATGGTCTGATTATTCAGTTCAACCGGTTTTTCACGTAGCTGAACATTTAATTTGGTTTGTGCGGGAATATCAATATCTTCAGGATGGGTATAAGAACCCTGCGATAAAGTACGTGTTAACTGCTCAAGACGGTCAGGTGTAGCATCTTGTTGATTCAGATCCACTAAATCTGCAAAAGCTACTGAAGCAGCTGAAACCGAAATAGAAAATGCCAATAGGATACGTCGCATAGGCATATGCATAAAAAACCTCTCTAAACTGCTAATCGAGTTTCTTGAAGATCTCTTCCTTGATATCCACTTTAAGAAGCGCATAAGATTAAGACATAAACATGTAGGAATTATGTATGTCGGAACCTGTCAACGTCTTTCAAAAAACAAGAAAACAGATAAAAACAGGAAACTTTTCGTTTCTCTCATCACAAGTTTCTGCATGGCAAAAACTTACGAAACTCGTACAACCGCTATTGCCTCAACCCGAACAATGGCAAGTTGCCTGCTATCAAAATGGTGTGTTAACGATTACCGGTGAAAACCAAGCCATGATTTCTCAATTGGCTTATCTTCAAAAGCAATACATCTCACAACTCTCTCAAATAAACGAATTAAAAGATCTCACTAAAATCCAGGTTTGCTTAAGGAATCCATCCCCCGTTCAACCGATTCCAGAAAAATCTGAAAGAGCCCTGAGTCCAGAAACACAGGAATTACTCCGCGGTGCTGCTGACTTTATAAGCGACCCTAAGCTTAGCCAAGCTTTACTACGTTTGGCAAGCAATAAAAAGTAACATTGCAATGAGATGTAATAAATTCCAATGTTGTTTTTATGTGACGGGTGTCACATTAGATGCGGCTAAGTTATAACACAAAGACACAAAGACAAGGACTTATGTCACAGTTACATAACTAATTGGACATTGAGTTACGTCATCAAATGTTACAATTTCATAGCTGCTTGGGTCACTTTTCACGTTACGCAATAGTTGATTATTCAAAGCGTGCCCTGATTTGTAGCCATCAAATTTAGCAATAATCTGGTGGCCTAGCAGGTATAAATCACCTACTGCATCCAGAATCTTGTGACGTACAAACTCATCCGAAAAACGCAAACCTTCTTCATTGACCACGCCGGTTTCATCTACACCGATCGCATTTTCCAAGCTTGCACCCAAAGCCAGATTATTGGCTTTCAAGTAGTCAAGGTCTTTCATAAAGCCAAATGTACGCGCTTCACTGACTTCATAAACAAAGGTTTCTGTAGAAAAATCGATGCTGGCAGACTGATGTTCTTTTTTGAAGGCAGGATGATCAAAATCAATAGTGAAATTTAGCTGAAAGCCGTCATGTGGGCTGAAAATCGCCCGTTTATCATCGATCAAGGCTTCAACAGGTTTAATAATTTTAATAAATTTCTTTAGTGCATCTAGTTCTTGCAAGCCGCCCTGCATGAGCAGATAAATGAAAGGTCCGGCACTGCCATCCATAATGGGAACTTCTGAAGCTGACACTTCAATAATCAGGTTATCAATACCTAATCCCGCAATGGCGCTCATCACATGCTCGATCGTACCGACTTTGGCATTTGACTGAACCAGATTTGAACACATGAAGGCTTCCTGGATCAATAGGGCATCCGCAGGAATATCGACAGGTGGATGCAGATCAATACGACGAAACACAATACCCCCATCGGCGTGGTGTGGCACAAAGTTAATCATAACCTTCTGCCCACTATGAAGACCGATTCCGCTCGCTTTCACGATACGTTGCAGGGTACGTTGTTTCAACATGCTTTTTATCATCTGTTCACCAATAAAACCGCTATACGTTAGCATATTTGGCCATTGATAAAAAACAAAAGGTGGCTCTAAAGCCACCTTTTCTGTGCAATCATCGTAAACACATGCTGTTACATATTACTTACGCTGTTGATTTTTAAGGTAATCTTGGATGCTCATTGGTGTTGGGCGTGGGCTAGAAACTGAAGCTGCAGGATTAGCTGCTGCACCTGCTTCATTTTGCTGACGCTGAATTGCCGGTACATCATCATCTTCAACTACTGCCGGGGATGATGATGGACGTGCTGCCTGTACATTCGCGCGTTTAGTTGGCTCAACCGAATCTGCAGCATGGCGAGTCAAACCAGTCGCAATCACAGTTACACTGATTTCATCACGTGCATCCGGATCAAATACTGTACCGTAGAAGACCTGACCTTCGTCCAGATCCACGATCTGGTTTACAACATCAGTAATTTCTTCAATTTCACCGAAGGTTACGTCATCACCGCCAGTCACGTTAATCAGAATACCTTTGGCATTCATGATGGTGACGTTATCCAGTAATGGGCTGCGAATCGCCTGCTCTGCTGCCTGACGTGCACGGTTTTCACCACGACCCAAGCCTACACCCATCATGGCATAACCACGTGTACTCATTGCAGTTTTCAGATCGGCGAAGTCAAGGTTAATGTGACCAGGACGAACCACCAGATCAAAGATACTACGTACCGCATTCAACAGTACATCATCCGCTTTTTTATACGCATCCTTCATTGAAATATCACGGAAGACTTTCAATAGACGCTGGTTTGGAATGATGATCAGAGAATCTACGTGCTGTTCTAGCGCTTCAATCCCCTTCTCGGCAGATTGCAAACGGCGTTTACCTTCAAAGTTGAATGGCGTAGTCACCACACCAACAGTCAAGATACCCATTTCTTTAGCAATTTCAGCAACGACTGGCGCAGCACCGGTACCTGTACCGCCACCCATACCGGCAGTAACGAATACCATATCGGTACCTTCAAGCTGCTGGCGGATCAGTTCACGGCTTTCTTCTGCTGCCGCTTGACCGACCTGTGGATTTGCTCCAGCACCCAGACCACGTGTACTTTGCTCGCCCAGCTGAATTTTAAATTCGGCTTCCATGCGATCCAGTGCCTGTTTGTCTGTATTGGCACAGACGAACTTTACGCCCTGGATATCGGACTGCAACATATGCTGTACAGCATTACCACCCGCACCACCTACACCAAATACAGTGAAACGGGCTTGACCATTGCTATCGCTATGATCTTCTTCGAAAAATTCAAATGAGGCCATGACCTATAAAATTCCTAATTCATAATTGGCAGTCACTAAGCCCGTATACTGCCTTAATCTTGATAAAAATTGTTTTTAAGAATGCTGCTCAAGCAGGCACTTGTCAAGTACAAGCCCGATTAACTACAACTTCCCAACAATATTCACAATAAAAATCGCTTAAAAGATCGCTTTTAACGTTTCGTTAAAACCTGACCATGCCCGTTTAATGCGCTGTGTAACTGATAACTTATCCCCGTCTTCAGTTTCAACGAGGGTTTCCTGAGTATCACTCTGGCTAAACATCAGCAAACCAGCCACTGTTGCGTACTGGGAACGACGTAAAGCTGCTTGGTGCTGTTCATCTGCATAGACCTGTACCGGCGGATTGCCCAGATGCGCGGACACACCCAAGGTACGACGTACAAAGCTGACCATACCTTCAATCTGACTGGCATCACCAGTCAGCACCACACCATGATAAAGGCCCTGCATTGCGCCATGGTTCACCAGTTCATCACGCACCAGACCCATGATTTCTTCATAACGTGCCATGATAATTTCAGTCAGTTCAATCCGGCTGATAGTTTGTGGTCCATCAATGCCCTGGAACTGAATCATATGCTCTGGTTTAACCACTTTCAGGTCAACACAGCCATAGAGCAATTTCAGACGTTCTGCTTCTTCTGTAGTCGTCTGTAAAACCGCTGCAATATCACGGGTGACATGCTCACCACCACGCTGAATGGTATGGGTTAGCGCCAGACGGCCATCCAGATAAACAGCGACATTGGTGGTTCCCGCACCGATATCCACCAGACACACGCCATATTCTTTTTCATCTTTGAGCAGGCTGGCTTCAGCGGTAGCCAGACAGGACACCACCATTTTCTCCACACCGATATTGGCCCCTTTTAAAGCGCGGTCAATATTCTGCATGGTGCTGATCGGTAACATCATCAAATGATAATGCCCGGTCATGCTATGTGCCGACATACGGATCGGGTTGAGTACCCATTCCGGTGCATCATCCAGCTCGAAGCCTAAAGGCACCGCACTGACCAAATAGTGATCTGAGGTGACATGACTGGCTTTGGCCAGCTCAAGTGCCCGCACCACTTCACTGGTCGTAATTGAATGTTCACTATTATCAATGGTGGTACGACCCGAGGCATAAAAGCTTTTTAATTCAGCACTTGGGATCGAAATCCACGCAGAATGCACACGACATTCAGCCATATCTTCCGCTTCTTGTACGGCGTTTTTAATGGCGGTAATGACTTTATCGAGACTGACAATTTTTCCTTTATTCATGCCTCGGTTACGAGCAGTCGCCATCCCAATCACTTGGATATTGTCTGACGCGTGTACCTTACCAATCAAAACTGAAACTTTATGTGTCCCAATGTCAATCGCCACAACCGAGGGAACAGCTTCACTCATTATTAACTACTACCATTACGTGTTTGTTAGATTTATGGCTTTATAAGGCCTCTAATTTTTAAAGCCGGTCATTATGGCTTTACTGTTACATTATTCTCAACGCCCGTGTCATTAATGGTTACAATAAATTGACCATTTACAATTTTAGGCGGAATTGAATTTTTCCATTGAATCGCCAATCCATTACGATAACGCAGGTCAATCGCTGAAATTTTTGACCATACCGGTTTTAGGTCGCTATAGGACAGATGACTCAAACGTTGCAATTTGCTCATGGTCTGTTCTTTATCGACAATCACACGCAAACCTGAATCAAACTGCATAAACCATGTCATTCGTTCAGTTAAATATAATTCTTTTAAACGAATACCTTGTGGTAAAAATAACTGGTTGATTTCATTATAACGTCGCATCATGGTATTTGCATGAGTAGAGGGTCCATGCAGCAACGGTAAAGCTGAATAATCTTTAGGACTGACTTCAGTAAAAATAATGCCACTATCACTCAGCAGTCGTCCTGTACCCCATCGGGCAATAGCATGATGCGGCATTACCCGGACATGAATCTTGTCTGGCCAGGCACGAGATACCACCACACGGTCCACCCAGGACAATTCCAGTGCGCGGTCACGAATCGATTCCAGGTCCGAAGTGAAATAGTTTTCAGTCACAATTGGTGATACGTACTGCATGACCTGACGCTCTTCAGCTGCTGTACGCGTTCCTGCCACTTTCAGCTCTGCTACCTGAGCATCAGTCATCACCTTATACAGGCCAAAAATCCCAAAAGCCAGCACCACCAGCGCGACACACAACAAGGCCCAACCACCCAGGTTGGTTAGTTTCTCTTTGCGTGTCGGCGGCTTGTCGTGAATTGAGGTAATCGCAGCACGTTTACGGCGCATGGTTGCTGGGAGTTGAGCCATAACTTAGTGTGCCGCACCGTTTAATGTTTGTTCCAGAATCGCTACACAGAGCGCATCAAAACTATAGCCGACGGCTGCTGCCGCTTTTGGTACCAGAGAATGACTGGTCATACCTGGAACAGTATTCACTTCCAGTAACCAGAACTTACCCTGTTCATCCTGCATTGCATCAATACGGCCCCAGCCACTTGCACCCACCGCCTGGAAGGCACGTAGAGCCAAGGCTTGCAATTCTTTCTCTTCAGACTCGCTTAAGCCACATGGAATGCCATATTCCACATCATTACGCTGATATTTAGCTTCATAGTCATAGAAAGCCACATCTTCTGGCGGTTGCAGACGAATGACAGGTAGGGCCTGACCATTCAGAATTACAATGGTAAATTCACGGCCTGTGATCCATTTCTCTGCCATAACCACGGCATCATGTTCAGTGGCTTTGGCAATCGCATCGGCAAAGTCTTCTACTTTTTCAACTTTACTCATGCCAATACTCGAACCTTCGTGTACAGGCTTAATGATCAGCGGCAAATCTAGAGTAGATACAATTTCTTGCGCATTCGAGTTCTTGGTCACGATACGATATGGCGCAGTAGGTAATTCTGAACCCTGCCAAACCTGTTTGGTTTTGACTTTATCCATACCAATGGCAGAACCCTGTACGCCTGTACCGGTATATGGAATATTCAACCATTCCAGCGCACCCTGAATCTGACCGTCTTCACCGCCACGACCATGCAATACCACAAACGCACGATCATAATTTACCAGCTCGGTAACACTACGCTCTTGTGGATCAAACGCTTCTGCATTGACCCCAGAACGCATTAATGCCTCAAGTACGGCGGTTCCACTATCTAGCGAAACCTCACGCTCTGCAGATTTACCACCCAGCAATACGGCAACTTTTCCGAATTTTGAAGCATTTGACACGTTTATATCCTTAAACTTTTTGAATCTGTTCAATCAGTCATAACATGACTATTTTACTTTACATATAAATGATTTTGAGCAAGTTCGATTGAGATTGCTCCAACATTACCTGCGCCTTGGGTTAATAACAAGTCATTTGCTTGCAATACCTTTTTCATCACCTGGCTCAGGTTCCCCTCAACCGGATCAATCAGGATTGGTTCAACTTCCCCACGTAAACGGATACTACGTGCCAATGCGCGGCTATCTGCACCTACAATTGGCTTTTCCCCTGCCGGATACACTTCAAGTAAGAGCAGCTGATCAACTTGTGAAAGCACTTCTACGAAGTCATCAAAACAGTCACGGGTACGGCTGAAACGGTGCGGCTGGAACATCATCACCAGACGGCGATCTGGATGGCTGGCACGAGCCGCTTTAATAGTGGCTTCTACTTCTTTTGGATGGTGACCATAGTCATCGACCAGTTTCACATCGCCGCCTTCAAGTTCGAATTGACCTTGTACTTGGAAGCGACGACCTACACCACTGAAGCCTTCCAGTGCACGGCAAATGGCTGCATCAGATACGCCTTCATCCGTCGCAATCCCAATTGCAGCCAAGGCATTGAGTACATTATGCAGACCCGGCTGATTCACAGTCACGCGTAGCGGCTCACGATCTTTACGTAATACGGTAAAGTGGCTGCGCATACCTTCCTGTACGACATCGACGGCACGAATGTCATTATCTTCATTAAAACCATAAGTCAGTAATGGACGACCAATACGTGGCATGATTTCCCGGATATTGGCATCGTCACCACACACCACTGCTAAACCATAGAATGGTAGTTTTTGCAGGAATTGGATAAAGGTGTCTTTCAAGACATCGAAGCTACCACCATAGGTATCCATATGGTCAGCATCAATATTGGTCACCACGGCAGCCATTGGTTCTAGATACAGGAATGACGCATCTGATTCATCGGCTTCTGCCACGATATAACGGCTCGCACCCAAAGCGGCATTCACACCAGTACGGTTCAGCAAACCGCCGATCACATAAGTTGGATCCAGATTTTCTTCTGCCAGCATACAGGTGATCAGGCTGGTAGTTGTAGTTTTACCATGAGTGCCTGCAACCGCGATCCCATGACGGTAACGCATCAGCTCTCCCAGCATTTCTGCACGGCGGACTACAGGTGTACGGGTCTCAAGGGCTGCCTTGATTTCCGAATTTTCTTTATCAATCGCGGTAGATACCACGATAACATTGGCACCTTTAATATTGCTGGCTGCATGGCCGATATAGACCTTGATACCATTTTCTTCTAATTGAGCCGTAGTTTTAGAGGCTTTGATGTCTGAACCAGAAACTTTATACCCCTGGTTTTTCAGTACTTCAGCAATCCCGCACATCCCTGCACCACCAATCCCCACAAAATGGATATGCTTGATCCGGCGCATTTCCGGGACTTTAATTAATTTCTTTGCTTGGTCTGCTGGGGTTACTGGAGACATAATTTACTCGGATTACAATTCTTGAATTAAACGGACCACATGCTGGGTCGCATCGGGTTGAGCCTGACGGCGTGCTTTTACCGCCATTTCCATCAATACCTGACGGTCAAGCATCGGCTCTAATAAGGTTTTTAAACTGTCTGGCGTCAAAGTAGCCTGCGGGCAGATTTTGGCTGCCTGCTGATTGGCCAGGAATTTGGCATTCGCAGTCTGGTGGTCATCAACCGCACTTGGTAGCGGTACAAAAATCGCGGCCACGCCTGCTGTGGCAATTTCAGTTACGGTCAACGCACCGGCACGGCAGATAATTAAGTCCGCATCGCTATAGGCCTGTGCCATATCTTCAATAAATGGCTGTACTTCAACATTTAAAGTTGCAGGTGCATCAGCATAACGGGCACGCGTCGCATCTGCATGATTTTGACCACACTGATGATAGACATTTAACGGCACATTCAACTGTTTCAAGGCTTCCGGCACGCGTTCATTTAAGGCTTGTGCCCCAAGTGAACCACCAACAATTAAAATTCGTAGCGGCTGGCCAGCTTTTTCCCGCTCCTGATAACGCCAGGACGGATTTAAAATTTCTGTAATTTCTTTACGTACAGGGTTACCAGTAGTCACCACTTTATCTTGTGCCGGAAAAGTATCAGGAAAAGCCTGACAGACTTTTTTGGCAATACGGGACAGCTGGGTATTGGTAAAACCGGCTACAGCATTTTGCTCATGAATAATCACGGGAATGCCCAGCATTCGCGCTGCCAGACCACCCGGTCCTGCCACATAACCGCCAAAGCCTGCAACAGCTTCGACTTTGAGCTGTTTCATATGCTTCATGGCACTAAGAGTGGCTTTTAGAATTTTAAAGGGGGCCAAGGCTTTACGCACAAAACCATTGCCACGCACACCTTGAATATCGATTTGATAAATTGGAATATTATGGTTTTTTAAGAGTCGGTTTTCCATGCCCGCTGGCGTTGCCAACCAGGACACTTCAATTCCTTGTTGTTGTAAATCTTTTGCAACGGCTAACGCTGGAAACACATGTCCACCCGTACCTGCGGCCATCATCATGACATGTTTAGGCTGTTTTTGCTGAGCGTCGGTCACGGTCTAATTCTTCAATTTAAAAAATGAAACAGGAGGTCTAATTTAAGTCATCAATTGTAATCACAAACGCTTGCCCTTGAAAGTTTATTTACCTTATTTCAACAAGCGTTTCATTGTTTTTTTCATACTAATTTGGAGTTTAAACTAGTTTTATTATAAGGTCTGCATTTTTCCTTAGACTTAAGTGAAATATAAGCATAATTTTTGAATATTTTTCATTAGATCTCTTGCGAAAGTCATTATTGCAAGTTCATCCGGTTTACCAGTGCAGCGATTAAGTTAATGCGTAAACCGAATCTTTTCCGTCTATTTCGATAGCGTTCACTTAGTATTCTAAATCTTTTCAATTGACTGTTAATGTGTTCGATTACAACTCGTATTTTTCCAATCATTTTATTGTAATTTTTCTCAGCATCAAATAAGGGTAAATTCTTCTTTTTCTTTATTGGCATCAATAATTTAAAGCCATCTTGCTCTAACCCATAGTACCCTAAATCGGTCATAACATAGTCACAATGTTTGAATTTCTTAAC